>NZ_RAWQ01000285.1:0-10395 GCF_003668965.1 Corallococcus sp. AB030 | reverse complement strand
ACTCAGGGGGTGGGAGACCGGGTGCCCCAGGCTCCAAAGGCGCGCTCCAGGAGGGCGTCGCTGGAGAGGCCGGGACTGGCCTTGGCGGCTTCGACGTCGAGGCCTTCGCCGTGGCCACGGCCCTGGCCTTCGAAGAGGACCTGGGGTCCGTCGAAGGAGGCGCGCTGGGGGCAGGAGGGGAGCTTCAGGCCGGCGCGCAGCGTGTCGCACGGGAGGGAGCGCGCGTCCTCGTAGGGCGCGACGGGGGTGCCTTCGGTGCGCAGGTAGCGCACGCGGCCGGACTCGAAGCGCAGGGAGACGAGGTTCGTGCCGAGCAGGGCCTCCACCTCGGTCCGGGGGCGGGCTTCGCGCCACGGGGTGTCGCCGCCCTGCGAGAAGGTGAGCCACGCGTCCCACTTCAAGGCTGGGAGCTGGAGGGCGCGGGTCTCTTCCGGACGGATGCGCACGGTGCCTCGGAAGGCCTGGCAGTGGGTGGTGTCGCAGAGGGCGCGGCCGGAGTGGCGGGTGTCGGCGTGGCGCTCGTTGTGCGCGGCGACGCGGGCCAGGGCGACGCGGGCTTCGCCCTTGAGCGTGACGTCCTCGGCGGCGACGACCCCGGCGGTGTACTGCACGCGCGTGGTGCGGAAGACGAAGTCGGAGCCACGCCGGGCCTTGAGGGCGCTGGGCGTGGTGGGCACGCCGGGTGGCGGGCGATACGGCGGAGGCGTGGACCAGGTGAAGACGCCCGCGTAGTCGCGGCCACCGTCGGGGCCGTCCGGGAAGCGTATGCGCCACGGGCTGCCCAGGCAGACGGAGGGGCCCTTCGCGGTGAGCGCATCCAGGCGCGAGAAGTCCGGTGGCGCGGCGCGCGGAGTGCCGTCATCGAGGGAGAAGCCGGCGCCCGAGCAGCGGGCCTCCACGGTCGCGGAGGGCAGCAGGCCGAGCACCTGCACTCGCGCGGCCTCCAGTCCCGCCTGGCGGCGCACGCGGGTGAGGAGCGCGGGGAGTTCATCCACGAAGTGCCGGGGCATCTTGCCGGGTCGCACGATGACGGCGACGAGGTCCGCGTCCACGGCGGCGATCCATCCAAACTGCGGGCGGCTCGCGGCGTCGCGCACGGTGCCCGTCTTGGTGGCGACGCCCTTGAGGGCCTTCGATGTGGAGAGGCCACTGAGCGTGCCTTCGTCCACGTTGCCGGTGAGGAGCGCGAGCACGTCCGGCCGCGCCTCCGCGAGCAACCGGTACGCCTGCGCCATGCCCCACGGAGACAGGCCATGAGCGGAGCGGAGCCCGATGGCCTCCGTCATGTCCGTGGGCAGGCCGGTGAGCCCCACGGAGGACAGCACGGGGCCCCAGACACCGAAGGCCTTCGGTGCGAGGCCCGTGGCCTCCCAGTCCAGGAACCAGCCGTTGCACGAGCGCAGGAGCGCGAGCCGCGCGTCCACCTTCGCAGGCAGGCCCGCGCCGCAAGCCCACTCCTGCACGCCCTGGCGCGGCGCGAGCAGTGGGGGCGCGTTGGCCTCCGGAGCAGCATGCCCCGCACCTTCGGGTGTGGCGGCCGCGGTCTTCGCAGGTGCGCCGGACTCCACACGGCCCGAGCCCAGGAGTGCGGTGCCGCGCCCCTCGGGTGCAACGACCGTCATCGAACGTGCGCCGGAGCCGCTGGCATCGCCAGGCGAAGCACCTCCTCGCGCGACAACGGTTCCCGCCGCGTACAGGAACGGCTTGAGCGTGGAGCCATAGGGCACCGCGCGGCGCACGTCGCCCTCCGAGAACAACACCTCTCCCGAGTGCCGGCTCACCACCACCGTGGCCGCCTCGGGCGCGAGCACCGCCACGTCCGCCAGCTCCTCCACCGTCAGGGGCGCTGCCCACCGCGCTCCGTCATGACACTGGCGCAGCCTGCGCGTCAGCGCGGCGGGAAACCCCGTGTGCTCACCCAGGATGCGCGCGAGTCCCCTTCTCGCTCGCGACGTGTCCACCGCTGGCGCGCTCGCCACCTCCTTCGCCGCGCGCGACAGCGATTGATAGGGACCGTCACGCCACGCGGGCAGCTCGCCGCTCACCGTCAGCGCGAAGGCTTCGTGGAAGAGCCGGTCCTCACTGGACGCGGGACAGGCCCACCACAGCAACTGATGCGCCAGCTCATGCCGCAGCGCCGTGCGCGTCTTCGCGTCCAGCACGCCGGGCGTGTTCTGCCGCAGCTCCACCACGCCGGGCCGGCCCTGCGCGTTGCGCTCGGGAGTCAGCGACGTGCCCTTCTGAATCGTCACGGTGGCGGGGGCCCTCGTGGGAAGGCCACCCGCCTGCGCCGCGTATTGCGCCTCCAGTGACGTCCATGCGGCCTGGGCCTCACGGCGCAGGTCCGCCTCGGGCGTCACATCCCCCCGAGTGACGAAGGTGGGCGAAGCCGACAACAGCACGGCGACGGCGACGGCCCACCCCATGGGCTACAGGTCACTCACGGACGTCTTCGAGGGCACCACCTTCAACACGTCCGACGCCGTGCGGCCCCGGATGCGCGCCGAGTACATGTCCTCGATGGTCGCGGGCGGCGCCGCGAACGTGCCCGCGAACTGCGCGCGCATCACGTAGCCCACCGTGCGAGGGCTGTCGCTCCACCACGCCGGTTCCTCGAAGAAGAACGTCGCGTGCGAGGGGTCCAACTGTCGGCGCTTGAGCGCCTCCGGAGCCAGCGGCAGCGAGTGCGGCGGACCGCGGAAGGACTTGTCCTCCTGGAGCGGGACGAAGCCCGCCGGAACCGCGTCCTCCACCACGTAGTACGCCGAGCGCGCCCGGTTCTCCCCGCGCGCGTCCAGCGTCAGCTCCACGTAGACCTCTTCGCCCTGCGTCACCTGCACGCCCGCGTCCAACTTCACCTTCCCGCCCTCGCGCAGCACGTAGTACGCGCGCTCCACGGACATGCCGTTCACGCGCGGCTGTACGTCCTTGAGCGGCGTCATCGCGGCGGCGCGCAGCGTGGCCACGCCATCGAAGCCACCCACGTCAACCGTGCGAGTCCCCGCCGGCAGCGTGGCCACCAGGCCCATGCCGCGCGTCGTGAACTTCACCGGCGCCGAAGCACCCTTCACCTCCGGCGGCGCCATGCCCTTGAACGCCTTCGCGTCACGCTCCACCAGCCAGAGCGAGTGCAACAGCGCCGTGCTCCGGTCGAAGGTGGACAGGCCCGGCTCGCTCAGCATCTCCAGGATGCGCTTGCGCGCGCGCGTGACATCCAGCGACCCGAACGACGCCGCGTGCGCGGTGATGGCGGTGAGGCCCACGCGCCGCAGCGGGAAGCGGTAGAACGCCTCGGACATCTCCGCGTCGCCCCGGAGCCCCGCGAGCTTCGCGAAGCCCTCGCCGCTCTCCTTCACCAGCCCCTGGATGCGCCCCTGGAGGCCGGGCTCCTTCATCACGCCCGCCTTCTCCGCGGCCAGCACCGCGAGCGCCAGCGGGTACAAATCCCCCGGCTTCGCGGCCTCCACCAGCGCGCGCACCCGAGCCGCCTGACGCGGACCCTGCAGGCGCGCGAGCACGTAGGCGCGCGTCGCGTCGTACTCCGTCGACAGGCCCTCCTGCGCCTCCAGCCACTTCGCGCTCTCCTGGATGCGCGCGTCGTCGCGGTCCACCAGCCCCGCCTCGGACGCGTACGACAGGCCGTCCAGCGCGATGAGCGTGAGCGGCAGGCTGGGCTCGCTGTAGCCACCGAACCAGGTGAAGCCACCGCCCTTCACCGCGAGCCCCAGGATGCGGGCCGTGCCCTGCACGGAGCGGCTGCGCGCCTCCGCCAGCAGCGCCTGCGAATCCGTGTCCAGCTTGTCCAGCGCGCCCGCCTTCTGGAGCACCTGGTACACCGCCACGTTGGGCACCGTCGTGGAGACCAGTTGCTCCAGGCACCCGTACGGATACGTGAGCAGCTCGCGCACGTTGGAGAGCGCCGCGTCCACCGTGGACGGCTGGAGCACCAGCTCCACGCGCGTCAACGCGGACGCCTCCGGGGCCTCCAGCGCCAGCGCGCCGCCGCCCCACGCGCTCACCTGCACCGCGTCCTCCACGGCGGCCGGGGCCACGTCGAAGCGCTTCAGGTCGCGCAGCGGATCCTTGCCGCCCACCACGTCCACGGAGAGCTGCGCCGGGCCCGTCTTCGACGCGTGCAGCGTCACCGGCACCACCTGCTCGCCGCCCTCGCCCAGCTCCACCTTGCGCTGGAGCGCGTCCGCCTGGAGCGCGCCGCCCGGCTGCAACCGCACGTCCAGCACCTGGCTGCCCTTGGACTTCGTCCCCGCGGACAGCCGCACGGACGCGAGCGCCTCGTCGCCCTCACGCAGGAACTGCGGCAGCGCCGAGTAGACGTTCAGCCCGCCGCGCGTGGCGAACTCCGCCGTGCCCTCACCGAAGCGGCCGGACGTGTCCGCCGCCACCGCCGTCACCACCCACAGCGTCTGGTTGGAGGGCAGCGTGAAGCGCACCGTCGCGCGCCCGTCCCGGTCCGTCACCACCGCGGGGTCCCAGTGCGCCGTGTCCTTCTCCAGGTCCTTCGCGCTGCGGGTGGGCGGCTTGATGGACGCGAACGCGTGGTCGGGCAGCCCCGCCATCTTGCGCGCCAGCTGCTCGCCGTAGCCGTAGCCCTGGAACTCCGCCGAGTAGAAGTTCGTCACGTTGTCGCGCGCCGGCGGATAGAAGAAGTCCAGCACGCCAGGGCGGAACTCGGACTGGATGGCGTAGACGGCCTTGTCCACCACGCCCACGGACAGCTGCGCGGACACGCCGTTGCCGTCGCTATCGGTGACGCGCACGTCGATGGCCTGCTCCGTGAGCGGCAGCGCCTCCGCGCGGCGAGGCTGCAGCGCCACCGTGAGCGTGCGCTCCTTGGGCACCACGCGGAACGCCACCGTGCGCTCCTCCCAGCGGCCCGTCGCCGTGGGGTACGCCACGGACGCGTACACCGCGCTGCCGAAGCGCTTCTCCACCGGGAAGGAGTGCACCAGCGTGCGGCCCTTCAACCGCACCACCGCGGTGCCGTACAGGTTCGCGCCCGTCAGCGTCACCCACACGGGCCCCACGTCCTTGCCGTCCTGGCCCCAGCCGTCCGGCATGAGCGCCACCAGCTTCGCGCTGTTGCCCGGCTCCAGCGTGCCGGACAGCGACGCGAGCGTGAGGTTGGGCACCTGAGCCACGGGCTCGTCCGCGCCGCCGATGACGAGCAGCGACTCCTCGCCCGTCCACTCCTCGCCCTTCTTGTCCTTCACCGTCACGCGAGCAAGCACCCGGCCCACGTCCGTGGTGGGCACCTTCTGGCGCGACGTGCCGTCCTGCTGCGTGGTGAAGGTCTGCGTGCCCAGCGTCTTCTCGCTGCCGTCCGCGCGGACCAGCACGAAGTCCACCTCGCCCGTGGTGACGCCGTAGCCCTTGCCGGACAGCGTGGTGGCGCGCACGGACAGCTGCGCGTCCGAGCCCTTCTGCACCACCGCATCCGAGAACCGCGCCACGCCCAGCACCTCCACCTTCGACAGGAAGAAGGCGGCGGTGCCGGTGGCGAACGTCTCCTGATCATCCCGCGCGCGCACGGTGAGGCTGTAGCGGTACGGCAGCCGGTCCTCGCCCGCGCCGAGCGGGGGCACGGCGACCTCCACCTGGGCCTCGCCCTCCGCGTCGAACTCGCTCGCGGAGGACCACGGGTCGCCCGCGGCCTGGCGCTCCGCGATGGACGAGTACAGCCGCTCCGGCACGCTCAGCTTGCCCTCGCTGCTGGAGGCGGAGCCGTACGTCACCGCGCTGCCCTGGCCGCCGCGGCCGGAGTCGTCCACCCACGCGGGCGCGTCCAGCAGGCTGCGGTAGAGGAACACCTCGTACTTCGCGCCCTTGGGAACGCCGCCCGCGTAGCGGCGCGCGCGCACCGTCACGCTCACCGTCTGGCCGGGCACCACCGTCTCCGACGCGGGCTGCACCTCCAGGTAGAACGTGGGCTTCACGTAGTCCTGCACGCGCGCCTCGCCCTGGTGGGGGTGCTCGTCCAGGTCCGCCTCGATGCGCAGCACGCCCGTGCCCAGGTCGGCCGGCACCTTCAGCGTGCCGTTGAACGCGCCGAACTCATCCACCGCCGCGCGAGTGATGATTTCACGGCCCTCCTGCGACATCAGCTTCACGCGCACGTCGCGCTTCTTCGGCGTGAAGAGCCGCGCGAGGAACGTGTCCGGCTGACGGACGAGCCCGCGGAACTTCACCTCGTTGCCCGGCTTGTAGACGGGCCGGTCGCTGTAGATGAACACGTCCGGCGCCACCGCCAGCGTGGAGTAGAAGTCCGTGTCCACGATGGCCGTGTCCTTCCCGGACGTCACCGTCGCGATGATGCGCGGCTCCGTCACCGCCAGCGTCACCTCGCCCTTGTCGTCCGTGGTGCCCGCGGGGCCCTTGCCCGTGGGCAGGTACACCTGCACCTGCGCCTTCGCGCGCGGCTGCTGATCCCTCCCCGCCACGCGCACCAGCACCTGGCCGTCGGTCTGCTTGAGCTGCACGGTGACGTCGCTGACGACGAGCACCACCTGCCCCTCCACCCGGCCCTGCACCAACTGGAGCACGTAGGTGCCCGCGGGCAGCGGCGCGAGCAGCACGCGGCGCTCCTGGAAGCCGCTGCTGCTGTCGCCCGTGTCGAAGCCCGGCACGTTGAAGTCCCGGTTGGCGCCGCCCAGGTCCAGGTTGAGCCACTGGCTGCGCACCACGGAGAAGCCCGGCGGCGTGCCCACCAGCTTCTCCGGCCCTTCCGCCACCTTCGCCAACGGCTCGCTGGACGAGGACTCTCCCGGCGGCGGCGGCAGCGACGTCCCCACCTCCTGGCGGAAGTCGGGCGACAGCGCCTCCATCAGCACGATGCCCGGCGAGCGCACCGCGTTGAGGCCGCGGCTCAGGCCACGGCCCGGGTTGAGCAGCGTGGGCGGCGTCTCGTACGCGCGCCGCAGGTCGCCCTGCGCGCGGATGAACGCGTCCAGGTTCGCGGGCTGGAGCACGCGCAGCTCGACGGGGCCCTTGTCCTCGAAGGCGACGTCCACGGCCACCGGCTCACTGCTGCCGTAGGAGCGCGGGACGGTGATGTAGAGCGGCTTGGCCAGCGCCACGCCGGACAACAGGAGCGCGGCCAATGCCGCGAAACGCACGGAGGTCTTCATGTCCCAAATCCTTCCGACGCCATGACGTAGCCCTGCGCGTTGCCGCGGAAGCCCAGGTACGGCAGGGCCTCCAGGTCGCGGCGGGCCGCTTCGATTTCAGGGGGCAGCGCCTTGGGCATGGGCGACGAGCGGTCCACGCGCGCCTCGGACGTGTAGCCGTCCATGGCGAGCCCGCTGAGCAGCCGCCCCATGTTGACGCCCAGCAGCACCGTGGAGGGCGCGCGCAGCCCCGCCACCACGGGGCCCGCGGCGTTGAGCATGTTGGGGGCGCGGCCTTCGCACGCCTTCTGGAGCCGCTCCACCTCCTGCTGGCTCGTGGCCAGCACCACGTGCTTGCACAGCGTGGTGCGCACCAGCGTCCGCGCGCCGCCGGAGAACAGCGCGGACAGCCCCTCCGCGTCCTCCTCATCGCCCCACAGCAGGGCCAGCTCTGGCTCCATCGACGCGCTTCCGCGCGGCGTCCACGCCAGGGCCACCTGGCGCATGCGCATCTGGGCCCGGCTTTCGCCCTTCCAGAAGGCCTTGAGCTGCGCGGGCTCCAGCGACTCCGGCAGCGTGAGCCGGAACGCGAACAGCACCGGCGTGTCTTCGGGCACCAGCTTGAGCAGGTCGTCGGAGAGGGGCTTGCCGACGGCCACCGACATCCCGCCGACCTTCCCGGCGATGCCCTTCGCCACCAGCCGGTCGCCGTCCACGCGCAGTTGCAGCCGCGTGTCCTCGCCCAGGCCCAGCACGTGGGTCAAGAGCTGTGCCTCTCGGCCGTAGGCGTTCGGGTCGAAGCCCACCTCCACGTCCACGCCACTGTCCGCGTCCAGCTCCGGCAGCGCCGTGCAGAGCGCCTGGAGCACCACCACCGGGTGCCGCGACAGCACCAGCCGGTCCGCGGAGCGCGCGGCCCACACCGTCTGCTCGGCGACGAGCCAGCGCGACAGGTGGAAGCCACCGTCCGGCACCTTCTCCCCGCCGGTCGGGCAGCTGTCCGCGACCATCTCTCCGCGCTTCGCCACGGAGTCCAGCGCGTCCCATGCCGACTGCGACGTCTTGTTCGCCTTCGGCACGATGAGCGCGGGCGTGCCCACGC
This sequence comes from Corallococcus sp. AB030, assembly GCF_003668965.1. Taxonomy (NCBI): domain Bacteria; kingdom Pseudomonadati; phylum Myxococcota; class Myxococcia; order Myxococcales; family Myxococcaceae; genus Corallococcus; species Corallococcus sp. AB030. Next base: position 2,169 of record NZ_RAWQ01000285.1, on the reverse strand, counting down.
GCGCGTCGCCAGAGAACCACACCGTGCGGAACGGCGTGTCGAGCAACTGCCCGACGACGACGTCCAGCACCGCGCCCTTGAAGGACGCCTTGAGGTCGGTGCCGGTGGAGCCCAGGAACGCGGCCCAGCCGCTCGCGAAGCCCTGGCCCAGTGGCTTGTCCCACTGAGACTTCAACCACGCGTTGCGCGCCAGCGCGTCGCGCACCTTCACGGGCGAGTGCACGTCCACCCAGATGGCGGGGAGCGCCGTGGCGCCGGGCACCTCCATCTTCGTGGGCTCGGAGGACACCTCCGGCATGCCCTCCACGGTGGCGCCCGCGGACGGCGGGCCCTTGGGCTCACCGGAGGAGAAGGCGGGGCCGGAACCGCCACCGCCGCTGCTCTTGCGGCCGATGACGAAGGCCCCCACGCCCACGCCCACGACGATGGCGCCGATGAGCGCGATGCGCACGGCGGACGAGGGGCCCTTGCCTCCGCCTCCAGCGGGGGTCGGCGGGCTCACGGGAGACGTCATGACATCCACTCCTTGAAGCGGAAGAAGCCGAGGAAGGAAGCGTTGGCCGGCACGGGGCGCCACTCCAGCGGCGCCTCGGTGGCGAGTGAGTCCAGGATGCCGGTGCGCACGCGCGCTCCAGCCTCACCGGGGTGGTAGACGACGCGCGCGGGTGCATGGGCCCGGTCCTCCGGGCGCACCACGAGCATCAGGTGGAAGACGGGGCCCGCGTCGTGCTCCTGGCGGAAGGCCACCACGTCCCCGGTGCGAAGCTGCTCGCGCGCGTCCACGCCCCGGCCCAGCGGAACGAAGCTGCGGCTGATCAGCGTCTCCGCGTCCGCGAAGTCGGAAGGTCCGCCGCGCGTGTCCTTCCACAGCGGAGAGGCGAGGCGCTCGGAAGCCACGCGCCGGTACGCCGTGCGGTACGCGTAGCGGATGAGGCCCGCGCAGTCGCGCTGCGCCGGCTGCCACGCGGCGTCCGGAGCCTTCACCTGCGCGAGCGCCACCTGCGCGACCTCCCGGCGGAGCAGCCGCGCGCGAGTCTCCGCGGCCACGGGCTCCGACGCGATGACCGCACCTTCACGCACGGGGGCCGTCCCGGACGGAGCGGGACCCGCGTTCAACAACAACGTGAGCATCAGGACGCGCATGGCGGGGCCGAGCCGGGAGCGCCGGTCGCTTCAGTAGCCTTCGTCTCCCCCACCGCCACCGTCACCACTCTTCTGGAGCTCCTTGACCGCCTCCTCCAGGTTCGTGGGCCAGCCGTTCCCCTTGGGCTTCGGATCCGCGGACGGCACGTACACCTCCGCCTGCCCGTCTCCCAGGATGTTCACCCACGCGAGCACGCGCGTCGTGCCCGGCGTCGCCAGCGGGATGCGCACGCGGCGGCGGACCTCGCCCGGCGTGCCTTCAAAGAGCGCCAGGTTGAGCGTGGCCACCGTGTGCGCCTTGTCACCGCTGGGCCAGTAGTTCGTCGCCACCAGGTACACGCCCTTCGGCGGCGCGCGGTGGATGTAGAGGTACGGGCCGTATGCCGGCTGGTCGAAGTCGCCGCCCTGCTCGTTGAGGAAGAACGTGCCGCCGGACGGGCTCTCCGTGTTCGCCCAGTACACGTGCGCCATGGACGTCACGTCCAGCGTGTCACCCGCGCTGCTCGCGTCCGTGGGCTCGTAGATGTGCAGGTCCGTGTAGACGCCGTCCGTGTCGCTCGTGAGGATGGCCTTGAGCGGCACCGAGGGCACCTGCGCGTAGCTCGTCGCCTGCGCGCGCGCCGTGCCACCCTTGTTGGTGGCCATCACCGTCACCACGTTCTTGCCGCTGGCCGCGGGGAACTTGCGGCTGAAGCGCCCCCCTTGGGTGCGCATCAGGTAGCGGTCACCGTTGATGGACACGACCACCGGATCCACCGAGGGGTCGCTCACCGTGCCTTCGATCTTCAGCATCCGGTCCACCGTCCACCCGCCGGACGGCGCGCTCAACACCACCTTGGGAACCGTGTCGCCCCGGCCAATGGGCACGCCCTGCTGGCGGGTGGAGACCGACGGCGCCGTCTGCGTGAGCAGCCCGGCGAGAAGGACGGAGAGCATGGTGGAGCCTGCGAACCTGAAGGTGAGCTGCGCGAACCGCGTGTCCGCGAAGGGACACAGCGTGCGGCAAGCCCCTACCCCTTTTCAAGC
>NZ_RAWQ01000284.1:0-10503 GCF_003668965.1 Corallococcus sp. AB030 | reverse complement strand
GGGGACGGGGGATGCAGGGCGCATGGGGGCAGGGTGCTCAAATGAGGGCAAGGCCAACGGCCCCCGTTATATAGGGCGCCCTCATGTCCCTCGACCTCAAGCGTGTGGCCTCCGAGCCCCTCACTTCCGCCGCCCCCCTGGTGGAAGAGCTTCGCAAAGGGGAGAAGCCCCGGACCCAGCACCGCCTGGGGCTGGAGCACGAGAAGTTCATCTACCCCGTGGGGTCCGCCCAACCCGTACCCTATGAGGGACCGAACGGAGTGGGTGCCCTGCTGGAGCGCATCGCCCCGGGCGGCTACGAGCCCTTCCGGGAGACGCCCCAGTCGCCGGTCATCGCGCTGCAGCGCGGGATGGCGGCCATCTCCCTGGAGCCGGGCGGGCAGTTCGAACTGTCCGGCAGCCCCTTCCACACGGCGCGGGAGGCGCATCAGGAGAACCTCCAGCACCTGAAGGAGACGAAGGCGGCGGCGTCCGCGCAGGGCCTGCGGCTGGTGGCGCTGGGCTACCGGCCGGTGGGCACGACGGGCGAAATGCCCTGGATGCCCAAGACGCGCTACCAGGTGATGCGCCGCACGCTGCCGGAGCGCGGCCGGCTGGCGCTGAACATGATGCTGATGACGTCCACCGGGCAGGTGTCGCTGGACTGGGCGGACGAGGCGGACTGTGTGCGCAAGACGGTGGCGGTGGCGCGCCTGTCGCCGCTGCTGGTGGCGCTGTACGCCAACAGCCCGCTCCTGGAGGGCAAGCCTTCCGGCTACATGTCCTTCCGCAGTCGCGTCTGGGAAGAGGTGGACCCCACGCGCTGTGGCTACCTGCCGTCCTGGTTCGACGGCTCGTTCTCCTATCAGGCGTATGTGGACTGGGCGCTGGACGCGCCGCTCTTGTTCCTGCGCCGCGAGGGCGAGTACCGCCACCCGAAGCTCACCTTCCGCCAGCTCATGAAGGAGGGCTACGAGGGCCAGCCGCCGGACATGGGGGACTGGACGGACCACCTGTCCACGCTCTTCCCGGAGGTGCGGCTGAAGAAGGTGCTGGAGGTGCGCGGCGCGGACAGCGCGAGCGCGGCCATGACGGGGGCGCTGGGCGCTCTCTGGCGCGGCATCCTCTATGACGCGCAGGCGCTGGAGGAGGCGGAGCTGCTCCTGCCGCGGCTGAACTTCACCGAGCACCTGGCCTTCCACGACACCGCGCGCCGCGAGGGCCTGGCCGGGAAGCTGGGGCCTCGCGAGCTGCACCGGCTGGCCGGGGAGATGGTGGCCATCGCGAAGCGGGGGCTGCAGCGGTTGGACCCCGAGGACGCGCCGCTGCTCGCGCCGCTGGAGGCGGTGGCGGCTTCGGGCCGGTCGCCGGCGCAGGCGGTGCTGGACGCGTGGAAGGAAGATCCGCGTCCGGAAGTGCTGATGACGCGCTTCGAGCTGTGAGGACGTGGCGCGCCCGCGGGAGCCTTGCGTCCCGCGGACGCGGAGCCGGCTAGAAGCGGCCGCCCACGGTGAGGTTGCCGTTGAAGAGGCTGCCCTTGGCCTCCTCGGTGGTGCCGGGGACGGTGGTCAGGTCCTCGCTACCGACGAGGCGGTAGGTGGCGCGCACGCCGGCGGACAGGTGGCCCAGGCGGTATTCGATGCCCGCAGCCAGCGGCAACTCCGTCTGCCAGTCATTGCCGTAGATGGGCGCGGAGCCTGAGGACGCGTGCAGGAAGCTGAGGCCGAAGCCCGCGCCCACGAAGGGGTGCCACTTGTGGTCGACGACGGGGCCCAGCTTGCCCATGAACGTGCCGTTGTTGCGCCAGATGTGGTTGCCGCCGAGGACGCGGGCGTCATCGATGGGGATGTTCTGGCCTTCGTAGCCGACCTCCACGCCGATGTACTTCCAGGGCTGGGCGTTGGCGGTGATGTTGAACAGCCCGCCCACGCCCGTCTCGTCGCCCAGGTCGCCGGTGAAGCCGCCCAGGCCCACGCCCACGTCCAGGCCGGCCGTGGAGTCCTCTTCGCTGAAGCTGAGCTTGCGCGACACCTCGCTCGCATCCACCGCGAGGGCTGGCCCCGCCACGCACGTGCCGGCCACCACCAGTCCTGCCACCATCGAAGTCCGTCTCATGACCAGGTTCCTCCCGCTAGAAGTGTGGGACCTGGAATGGAAGCTGGGACGACAGGGCCTGACAGCACACCCGCCCTGTGGACGGAGCCAGGAGGCCGAGGGCCTCAGCGCCGGCCGAAGAGCTTCTTCAATCCGGAAAGCAGGCCGCTCGGCCGGGCTTCTGGTTCGGTGTGGAAGGGCGAGCGGGCGATGAGTGCATCGCGGGAGGCGTCGTCCAGCTCCTCCGCCGCGAGCATCACCGGCTGCCGCTTCGCGCCGGGCAGGGTGGCGCTGAAGGCGAGGGTGCCGTCGGTGGACAACTCCAGGTGCACCTCCACCTCGCCGGGGCGTTCCACGGAGAGGGTGAGGCAGCCGAGCCATTCGTTCTCCACGGCGGTGGCGGCGGTGCCCTGGAAGAAGGCGAGCGCCAGCGGACCGGGGCCGGTGATGGGGATGACGAGCGTCTTCGCGGTGGGCAGGCGGGTGTTGCGCTCCAGCACGCGGCGGAAGGTGCCGGCATCCTCGGCGACGCCGATGGGGGCGGTGAGGACCTCCGAGACGCTGGCGGCGGGCTTGCCGGTCTCCGACAGCAAGAGCGCGTGACCGAGCAGCGCGGCGCCGCGAACCACGGCGGTGCGGGCGTCCACGTCGTCGTCGCGCACGGGCACGCCCAGGCTCTCCTCCAGGCGGCGGCGCACGAGCGGTGAACGGGACTGGCCGCCCACGAGGAGCACGGCGTCCAGGCCTTGAGGGGACAGGGCGTTGGACTCCAGCACCTCGCGGGTGACGGAGACGACGCGCTGGGCGAGGTCGGCGGTGAGGGCCTCCATGCGCTCGCGGTCGAGCTTGGGGCCGGGGCCGGTGGGCAGGGTGACGTCCACGCTGTCCTGGGTGGAGAGGGTCTCCTTGGTGGACTCCGCGAGGGTGCGCAGGGGGCCCCAGTCGAGCAGGTGTTCGGGGCGGGGGTGGCCCTGTTCGGCGAGGTCGCTGACGAGCGCCTCGGCGATGCGGGCGTCGAAGTCCATGCCTCCGAGGGTGGGGTCTCCTCCGGTGGTGACGACCTCCAGGTCATCGCCGGTGACCTGCACGACGCAGACCTCCAGGCCGCCGCCGCCCAGGTCCACGACGAGGACGCGTTTGCGAGCGAGGCCCCGGCCGTGTGCGTACGCGAGCGCCGCGGCGGCGCTGTTGGTGAGCACGCGGGGCACGTCCAGGCCGGCCATGGTGGCGGCTTCGCGAAGGGCGGCGCGCTGGCGTTCGGTGAAGTGCGAAGGCGCGCAGAGCACGGCGCGCGTCACCTTGCGGCCCAGGTGCGTGGTGGCCGCCTGGTGCAACTCGCGCAGCAGCATCGCGGTGAGGAGGGTGGGCGCCACGTGGCGGCCATCGAGCTCCACGCCCGCGTCGCCATGGCGGTCGGTGGCGATGGGGAAGTGGAGTTGAGGGGAGAGCCAGCGCAGGTTCGGGGAGCGGGTGCGAATGCCGAGCAGGCGCTTGAGGCCGGTCGCGGCGCGGCGGGGTGCGCGGGAGGCTTCGACGAGCGCGGCGGCACCGACCAGGAACTCTCCGGCGCTGTTCACCGCGATGACGGAGGGAAGGCCCGAACCGTCGTTGCCGGGGATGGGGATGGGCGTGGCGACGCCGTCGATGAACGCGGCGACGCGCGCGTGTGAAGTGCCCACGTCGATGCCGAGCACGACCTCCGCCGCCGCGGGCGTGGTGACGGGCACGGGAGCCAGGTCGAAGAGCGTACGGCGACGGCTGCGCGCGGTGGCGGTGCTGCTCTGTGCGTCAGCGGAAGGCGGCGGCGCGGCTTCGTCGGTGCGCGGGGACTGGGGCGCGGTGGAGGTCTGGGTCGGCGGTTGTGACGAGGCCGTGAGAACAGATGCTGTGGCTTCGGTGGACCGTGGGGTTTCTGTCGCGGCCGATGCTTGGGGATTCGGTTGTTCCGATGCCGCGTTGCTGGGCGAGGAGGCTTCGCTGGAGCGCGGAGATTCTGTCGCGGCTGGTGCTTGTCCCAACGCCGTGCTGACGGGAGCGGTGGCTTCGCTGGAGCGCAGGGATTCTGTCGCGACCGATGCTTGGGGATTCGGTTGTTCCGCCGCCGTGCTGATGGTCGCGGCGGCTTCACTGGTGCGCGGAGATTCTGGCGCAGCCGATGCTTGGGGATTCGGTTGTTCCGACGCCGCGGTACTGGGCGCGGTGGCTTCGCTGGAGCGCGGAGATTCTGTCTCGGCCGATGCTTGTCCCAACGCTGCGCTGATGAGTGCAGCGGCTTCATTGGAGCGGGAGGACTCTGGCGCAGCCGATGCTTGAGGATTCGGTTGTTCCGACGCTGCGCTGAGGGTCGCGGCGGCTTCACTGGCGCGCGGGGATTCTGTCGCAGCTGATGCTTGAGGGGGCTGGGGTTCCGAACCCGTGCTGATGCGCGTGGCGGCTTCGCTGGCGCGCGGGGGCTCTGTCGCGGCCGGTGCTTGGGGGGACGGTTGTTCCGACGTCGCGCTGATGGGCGAGGTGGCTTCGCTGGAACGAGGCGGCTGCTCCGTGGCGGATGCCTGCTGCGAAGGCGTACTGACCTGTGCGGTGGTTTCGCTGGCGGCGGGCTGTTGCTCCGAGGTCGAGCTGTCCGCACCGGAATCTTCGTGCTCCACGGCGGATTCGCGCGGCGATGGTTCCTCGGCAGTGCTGCCCAGAGCGGCGGCTTCGGTGCCGCTGGGGGCATTCGCCGCGGTGTGCTGTGTGGCTTCGCCCGATGCGACCGGTGACGCGGAGGCGCTGGTGGAAACCTGGAGGGGCGCCGATTCCTCGACGGGCAGCTTCGTGTCGGACGCGAGCGCATTCGAGGCGTCCAGGGCCGCCGGGGTGGACACCGTCGGTGGCGGAGTCTCTTCGGGGGGCGGTGCTACCGGGGATGCGGACCGCGTCTCTTCGTGGGACCCCGCAGCCAGCACAGAAGCGAGTGCCTCATCGTGCTCTGGCGCTTGGACCGACGCCGATTCGAGTTCGGGCGAAGCATCCACCGCGGGCGCGGCCACTGCCGGGGTCGTGTCTTCGGATGCAGAGGAGCCGACGAGCGCCGTCCAGGCATCCTCGGTCGGCAGCTCGACCACGACGACTGTCGATGCGTCCTCCTCGTCCATCGGAGGCGCGGAGACGGGCTCGGGCACAGGGGCCGAACTCGCGGTAGGAGCGGCCGTTGAAGTCGTGACGGCTTGCGTGTCGCGCTCGGGCTCGTCGGTGTCCGTGGCTCCGACAGCTTGTTCAAGCGCCGCGCTGAATGGATCCACGTCCTCCGAGTCTGTGCTGAGCGCGCGCGGAAGGGAGTCCGGATCGATACCCCATGCGCGAAGGCGCTCGGCCTCCCGTTGGCTCGGCGTCGTGAACGGCTCTGGAGGAGGGGGCGTTTCCTTCGGAGCATCCTCCGAATGGAACCCCACGGGCTGCGACGTCGCCTGGGGAAGGTCTTCTACGACGTCGGAGTCCGTGACTGCCGGAGCGGTCTCCGCCGTCGAGCCCTCGGCGGCGTCGAAGTCCGGGGCGGCCGGCAAGTGCTCCGCCGGCGGAAGCGCTGCTTCGGTATCGCCCCCCTCGGCATCGGAGGCCGACACCGTCCGAGCATCGTCTTCTTCCGAAGGCACCGTTGCCGCGAAAGAGGCGCCCTCGGTGTCGGAGTCCGGATCCCTCCATTCACTGCTCGCCTCTGAATGGAGCGGCTCCTGGGCGCTGACGGCGTCGGGGGCTTCTGAGGGAGCCCAGGAACTTTCTCCCGGAGGGAGCGTCGCGTCCTCGGCGTCTTCCGTCGCAGGGGAGTCCGGTGCGAACTGGGGACCGGGCTCCGCCGGAGCGGGGGACTCATCGGACTCCATGCTGAGGTCGACGTCGAAGTCGAACGACGAGCCGGAGTCCGCCTGCGTCTCAACGGACACGGCTGCCGCTTCCACGTGCGCCGGTTCCGCTGCGCCTGGCGTGTCCGCGAACTCGGAAGCCGTGTCTCCAGTCTCCTCCGTCGCGTACTCGGGGCTCCACCCGGAATGCTCGGGAGCATGCGCGGCTCCGAGCACGGCGTTCGGATCAAACGCGTCCACTGACGCGGGAGTGAAGTGGTGCGCGGATGCTTCGCCAGCGTCAGGCGCGCCAGATGCCTCTGTTGCCGGTGGAAGCGCTTCGTCCTCGCGTGCATCCGGAACGGAGGCGCCCCCATCAGCCGCCGCGGGCTGCGCTTCCACGCGACTGCCATCGGCCTCTGGAGTAGTCGATGCGTCCGCTGCCTGGACTCCTCTGGACGCAGGAGTCGTCGGCTGGACCGTGAACATCTCCTGGGTCGCCCGTTGTGGATCCAGTCCGACCGGACGCCTCCGTGGCTTCCGCAGGAAGTCCACCGACGGAAGGGGCGCCAGTTCCTCTTCTTCGTCGACCGCGTGCTCCGGAAACAGCGACACCGGGTCATCCGGTTCAGCCAGGTCCGGCGGCGGCTCCGCGACGGGCAGCTTCACGGCCGGCAACGTCATGGACGCCTTCGGCGGCGCGGCGCGTGTCCCCGGTTTCTCGAGGACCACCTTCGCCGGAGGCTCTACCGGTGCCGGCGCTTCAATGCCTGACGCAGGCCGTGCCGGATTCACGGCTGGAGTCCGTCGCACCAGCCCCGGCGGCGCCACCTCCATCCCGCTCCGCCGCGCGACGATGCGATCGATGAGCGCCTTGCTCGCCGCGTCCAGCTTGGTGAAGCGCACCGTCATCCCGGTCCGAGCACTGCCCGCGTCCGGCTGCGCCTTCAACACCACGCCTTCACCGCGCAACAGCCGCGTGCCATCCGCGAGGACGAACTCGAACGCCAGCCCCGTGCCTTCCGGCTTGAGTGCTCGCGTGGCCACGAACACTCCACCGCGCCCCACGTTCGAGCCATACCGCTCGATGAACTCCTCCTCCCCCGTGTACGGGAGTCGGATGCGCAGCGGGAGGAGCTTGGGGGCCGGCCCGGTCATCGCAAGGGGATCCGCACGTCCCCGCCGGAGCCCCGCACCACGAGCGCCAGCCCATCGTCTTGCACGGCGTCCGGCGGCACCTCGAACAGCAGCGCCACTTCCGTGCGCTGCGCGGGCGCCCACATGGAGGGCAGGGGCTTCGTGCCGGACACCGCCTGCGCGTCACGCGCCAGCGGATACGTCTGCCCCTTCGCGTCCGTGAGCTTCACGCCCTCCAGCGTCAGCGGCGCGGGCATCCCACCCACGTTCTGGGTGATGAGCTCCACGCGAAGGAACAGGTCCTCCGTCGTGAGGCTCAGCCCCGACTTGCCGGAGCCCTTCACCGAGTGCGACGCCTCCAGCCCCGTCACCTTCATCGCCACCGTGTCCACGTGCACGGTGTCGTTGCGCTCGGGCAGCCGCAGCTTGCGCGGCCCGCTGTCGCCCATGCCCGCGGCCAGGCCCGCCAGCTTCGACTCCTCCGGCTCGCGCTGGGCAGGCTGTGGACGCGCGGCCACGGCGCCGCCCTGCTTCACCCGGTCCGCCTCCGCGCGCAGCTTCTGGAGCGTGCGCGCGTCGGCTTCCTGTCCCTCTTCGGACGTGGAGGCTTCCTTCGTGCAGCCCCCCAACAGGAGGGCCGCCGTCAGGAACGCCAGGATGCGGGATGAAGCGCGAGGACTCACGCCGGGCTCGCGCCCTTCACCAACTCGAAGAGCTTCTCGAGCGCCACGGGCAGCTTGTCCGCGTCCGGGCCACCGGCCTGGGCCATGTCCGGCTTGCCGCCGCCCTTGCCGCCCACTTCCTTGGCCATCTCGCGAACCAGGTTGCCCGCGCTGATGCCCTTGGCGACGAGGTCCTTCGTGGCCGCCACCAGGATGACGGCGCGGCCGTCCTTCTCACCGCCAATGGCGATGATGCCCGACCCGATGCGGTCGCGCAGCTGATCCGCCATGCCGCGGAACACCTTGTCGTCCGCGGGGTCCACGCGCGTGGCCAGCACCTTCATGCCGTTGACCTCGCGCGCCTGGTCCAGGAGGTCCTTCTGCGAGGCCGACTGGGCCTTCACCGAGACCTCCTCCACCTTGCGCTCCAACTCCTTCACGCGCTTCTGGGTGGCCTCGACGCGGACAGCGACTTCCTTGGGGTTCGTGCGCAACAGCGCCGCGACCTTCTTGAGCTCGTGCTCCTGCTCGCGCACGAACTGGAGCGCGCCCACGCCCGTCACGGCCACGATGCGCCGCACGCCGGAAGCGACGCCGCTCTCGCTGGTGACCTTGAACAGGCCGATGTCGCCGCTGCGCTTCACGTGCGTGCCGCCGCAGAGCTCCGTGGACTCCGGGTGCACGGTGACGACGCGCACGGTGTCGCCGTACTTCTCACCGAACATGGCCACGGCGCCGGACTTCTTCGCGTCGTCCAGGTTCATGACACGCGTCTGCGCATCCGCGTTGTCGCGCACCCAGGTGTTGACCAGGTCCTCCACCAGCTCCAGCTGCTCCTGGGTGGCGGGGGAGAAGTGCGAGAAGTCGAAGCGCAGGAAGTCCGGCGCGACGACGGAGCCCGCCTGCTTCACGTGCTCGCCGAGCACGCGCTTGAGCGCCTTGTGCAGCAGGTGCGTGGCGGAGTGGTTCGCGCGGATGGCCTTGCGGCGCTCCACGTCCACGGACGTCTGCACCATGTCACCGACCTTGAGCGTGCCTTCCTTCACCTCCACGCTGTGGACGATGAGGCCCTGCACCGGGCGCTGCGCGTCCTTCACCTGCACCACGGTCTTGCCGCCGTGCGCGACGATGCGGCCCGTGTCGCCCTGCTGGCCGCCGGACTCGCCGTAGAAGGGCGTGCGGTCCAGCACGACTTCCACCGTGGCGCCCGCGGAGACCTGGGGCACCTCCACTCCGTCCTGCACCAGGGCGATGACGCTGCCTTCGCCCTCGTGGCCCTCGCCGTCGTAGCCCAGGAACTGGGTGGGGGCGGTGCGCGCGAGGACGGTCTGGAAGACCTCCGTGGTGCCCTTCTTGGTCTTGACGAAGTCGTCCTGCTCGTCGGCTTCCTTCTCCTTGATCTTGTTGAAGCCCTCCAGGTCCACGTCGTAGCCGCGCTCGCGCGCGATGATCTGCGTGAGGTCCCAGGGGAAGCCGTAGGTGCCGTGCAGCAGGAAGACGACGTCGCCAGCGAGGATCTTGCCGCCGGAAACCTGGAGCTTGGACAGCTCCTCGTCCATCAGCTTGAGGCCGCGGTCGAGCGTGCGGCGGAAGCCCTCTTCCTCGTGCTTGGCGACTTCGAGGATGAAGGTGCGGCCGTCGCGCAGCTCGGGGAACGCGTCGCCCATGAGCTCGATGACGCGGTCCACGACCTTGAAGAAGAAGGGCTCCTTGATGCCCAGCTGCGTGTCACCGTGGCGGATGGCCCGGCGCATGATGCGGCGCAGGACGTAGCCGCGCGCCACGTTGGAGGGCTGGACGCCGTCGGCCACGAGGAACGCGGTGGCGCGGGCGTGGTCGGCGACCACGCGCTGCGAGGCGCCGGTCTCCTGGGTGTAGGGCTTGCCGCACAGCTCGCTGACGGTGGCGAGGATGCCCTGGAAGAGGTCGGTGTCGTAGTTGGAGCGCTTGCCCTGGACGACGGACGCGATGCGCTCCAGGCCGGCGCCGGTGTCGATGGACGGCTTGGGGAGCGGGATGAGGGGCGCGTCCTTCTCCTTGCGTTCGAACTGCATGAACACGAGGTTCCAGATTTCGAGCCACCGGTCGCAATCACACGCGACGCCCTGGCACTTCCTGCCCGCGGCCTCTTCCACGCAAGGGATGTCGTCGCCCTGGTGGTAGTGGATTTCAGAGCAGGGGCCGCACGGGCCGGTGTCGCCCATGGCCCAGAAGTTGTCCTTGTAGCCGAGCTTCAGGATGCGGTCGCGAGACACGCCCTCCTTCGCCCACAGGTCGAAGGCCTCTTCATCCCAGGGGATGTTGTTCTCGCCGTTGAACACGGTGACGGCGAGCCGGTCGATGGCCAGGCCGAGCCGCTTCGTCACGAACTCCCAGGCGAACGAGATGGCGTCGGCCTTGAAGTAGTCGCCGAAGGAGAAGTTGCCGAGCATCTCGAAGAACGTGTGGTGGCGCGCGGTGTAGCCCACGTTGTCGAGGTCGTTGTGCTTGCCGCCAGCGCGCACGCACTTCTGGGACGAGGTGGCGCGGCGGTAGTCGCGCTGCTCACGGCCGGTGAAGACGTCCTTGAACTGGACCATGCCGGCGTTGGTGAACAGCAGGGTCTGGTCGCCAACGGGCACCAGCGAGGAGGAGGCCACACGGCGGTGGGCGCGCTCCTCGAAGAACTGGAGGAACGCCTCGCGGATCTGGGAGGCGGTGAGGGCGGAAGGCATGGTGTGGGTATATGCCACAAGAGGGCCGGGCGCAGCAGTTCCTGGACGGGTCATCCCCCCTGGGACGGGGCATGTAGGCAGGGCTGACGTCAGGAG
>NZ_RAWQ01000283.1:0-10507 GCF_003668965.1 Corallococcus sp. AB030 | reverse complement strand
GGCATACGAGTTTCAGGAGGGTCTGGTGGGCTCGGAGATGTGTGTAAGAGACAGGGCCTGCCCCCGGGCACCGCGTGGAGCCCGGTGGAGGCGGGGCTGGACGGGCCGTGGCCCTTCGCCACCGCGGGCGCGGACCCGCTGGACGTGCCGCGCGCGCCGCTGAGCCTGAACCTGGACATGGGCACGGTGCTGGGGCCGTACGAGGAGCCGCCGACGCATGCGCGCGTGCTGCCCATCCACCCGGCCGGAATGGCGGAGCCCTTCGGCTACCTGGTGGCCGGCGTGAGCCCCCGCCGCGCGATGGATGACACCTACCGCGGCTTCTACGAGCAGCTCCAGGCCACGGTCACCAACGCCGTCGCCAGCGTGCGCGCCTACGAGGCGGAAGCGCAGCGCGCGGAGGCGCTGGCGGCCATCGACCGGGCGAAGACGGCGTTCTTCTCCAACGTGTCGCACGAGTTCCGCACGCCGCTCACGCTCATCCTGGGGCCGCTGGAGGAGTCGCTCGCGGACGCGTCCGCGCCCCTGCCGCCATCGCAGCGCGCGCGCCAGGAGCTCACCCATCGCAATGCCCTGCGGTTGTTGAAGCTGGTCAACTCGCTGCTGGACTTCTCGCGCATCGAGGCGGGCCGGGTGAAGGCGAGTTACCACCCCACGGACCTGACGCGGCTCACCGAGGACCTGGCCAGCGTCTTCCGCTCCGCCATGGAGAAGGCGGGGCTCCAGTACACCGTCGAGACGCAGGACGTGGGCGAGCCCATCTACGTGGACCGGGACATGTGGGAGAAGGTTGTCCTCAACCTGCTCTCCAACGCGTTCAAGTTCACGCTCCACGGCGGCGTCACCGTGCGGCTTCAGCGTGAGGGGACGCGGGTGCGGCTCACCGTGCGGGACACCGGCACCGGCATCCCGGAGGCGGAGCTGCCGCGCGTGTTCGAGCGCTTCCACCGCGTGGAGTCCTCGCGCGGGCGCACGCATGAAGGCACCGGCATTGGCCTGGCGCTCATCCAGGAGCTGGTGAAGCTGCACGGCGGCACGTTGGGCGTCCACAGCGTGGAGGGCGAGGGCAGCACCTTCTTCGTGGAGCTGCCGCTGGGCCGCGCGCACCTGCCCGCTGAACAGGTCCAGGAGGACGAAGGGACCCCGCACGCGGGCAAGCTGGGGTCCGCCTTCAGCGAGGAGGCCCTGCGCTGGCTGCCGGATGCGCCGGAGTCCCTCCCGCCGCCGGGTGCCGAGCCGGAGCCAGTGAGGGCTTTCAGCAGCTCCTCCGTGCTGGGAAACACAGGCGCGGGGTTCGCGCTGCCCATGGGGCGTGGGCGCGTCCTCGTCGCGGACGACAACGCGGACATGCGCGGGTACGTGAGCAGCCTGCTGTCGGCCCACTGGAACGTGCGCGCGGTGGCGGACGGCGAGGCGGCCTTCGAGGCGGCGCTCGAGCTGACGCCGGACCTCATCCTCAGCGACGTGATGATGCCCCGGCTGGACGGCTTCGGGCTGCTCCACAAGCTGCGCGGCGACGCGCGCACGCGCGGCATCCCCTTCATCATGCTGTCGGCGCGCGCGGGCGAGGAGGCCCGCATCGAGGGGCTCCAGGCCGGCGCGGACGACTACCTGGTGAAGCCCTTCTCCGCGCGCGAGCTGCTGGCGCGCGTGGACAGCCAGCTCCAGTTGGGGCAGGCCCGGCAGCAGCTGTCCGACTTCTTCATGCAGGCCCCCGCGGCCATGTGCGTGATGATGGGCCCGGACCTCGTCTTCTCTGTCATCAACCCCATGTTCGCGAACCTGATGGGCCGGGACATGCTGGGCAGGCCCGCGCGCGACGCGCAACCGGTCGGAGGCCACGGCGTGCTGCTCCAGCACCTGGAGCGCGTCTACCGCACCGGCGAACCCTTCGTGGGCCGCGAGGTCCCGGCGCGCCAGCCGGACAGCCAGGGCGGCCTCAAGGAGCTGCTGCTGGACGTGGACATCCACGCCCAGCGCGACGGAAAGGGCCGCATCCAGGGCCTGCTCGTCGCCGTGCAGGAGGTCAGCGAGCGCACCCACGCGCGCCAGCAACTGGAGACCCTCACGCATGACCTCCAGCACGCGGTCGCCGCGCGCGACACCTTCCTGGGCGTGGCGTCGCACGAGCTGAAGACTCCCGTCACCGCGCTGCTCCTGCACCTGGAGATGACGCGCCGGCGCCTGTCTCCCAAGCGCGGCGAGCCGCCCTCCGCGGAGAAGCTCACGTCCGCGATGGACTCCGCGCTGCGGCAGGTGGAGCGGATGTCGCGGCTGGTGGACGAGCTGCTGGACGTCTCACGCATCCGCGCGGGCAAGCTGGACTTCCACATGGAGGAGAGCGACCCGATGGAGATGATCCACGAGGTCCTCGACACCTTCCGCGAACAGATGGAGCAGGCCCGCTGCGTCCTGGAGCTGCGGGCGGAGCTGAACCTGCGCGTGTGGTGGGACCGCTCGCGCATGCAGCAGGTGCTGACGAACCTGGTGTCCAACGCCATCAAGTACGCGCCGGGCACGCCGCTGCGCATCGGGTTCACCAGGCGCGGCGACCGGCTCATCCTCTACGTGTCGGACGGCGGCCCGGGCATCCCGCCCGAGCACCAGGCCCGCGTCTTCGAGCGCTTCGAGCGCGGCGGCCCGCCCCAGACCGTTCACGGCCTGGGGCTGGGCCTCTTCATCGCCCATCAAATCGTGCAGGGCCACCACGGCAAGCTGGTCCTGCAAAGCCCCCCCGGCCAGGGCGCCACCTTCTTCATCGACCTGCCGCTCCCTCCGCGGGCCCAGGCCTGAGCGCGCGCCTCAGTGCGCGACGCTCGGGGGTTTCACCGGACCGGGCAGGATGTTCTGGTTCACGTGGAAGAGGTTCTGCGGGTCGTATGTCCGCTTCACCTCCACCAGCCGCGGGTAGTTGTCACCGTAGGTGGCCTGCACGCGCTCCTGGCCCTCTTCCATCATGAAGTTCACGTAGGCGCCGCCCGCCGAGTACGGGTGCAGCGCGCTCCAGTACTCCTTCGTCCAGGTGGAGATGTCCGCCGCCCGCTCCGGTGACGGATCCACCCCGACGATGACCTCCGACCAGCGCGCGTCGCGGAAGCGGAAGGCCGTGTCATGCGGGCCCACGCGGTGCGCCGCCCCGTCGATGGGGTACAGGTGCATGGTGGACTGCATGGACGGCAGGCGCTCGGCGAAGGACACGTGCTGCTCGATGGCCGCGTCCGGAATCTCGCGCACGAAGTCCGCGCGCCAGTACCACTGGTGTCCCGGCGGGTAGAGCGCGTCGAAGGCGGTCTGCAACATCGGGAAGGGCATGGGCATCACGCCGTGCAGCGCGGGCTTGAGCGCCAGCACGGGCGCGAACAGCTCGTCCGCGCGCGCGGGGTCGCCCGTGTAGCACCACACCACGCCGCACATCTTCTGGAGGTGGAGCTCCTCCGGGAAGGGCGGCGCGGGCGGCACGGTGATGAAGGCGAAGAAGCCGCTGAGGTCCTCCGGCGCGGCCGGAAGGAACTCGCGGTACCAGCGCATCACCTCCGCCGCGCGGTCCAGGGGCCAGAGCGTGGGGCCACCGATGACGATGTCCACGGGGTTGGCCCGGAAGAGGAACGACGTCACCACGCCGAAGTTACCGCCCCCGCCGCGCACCGCCCAGAACAGGTCCGGGAACTTCTCCTCGTTCGCGGTGACGAAGCGACCGTCCGCGAGCACCATGTCCACGGCGAGCAGGTTGTCGATGGTGAGCCCGAAGCGGCGCGTGAGGTATCCCAGGCCGCCGCCCAGCGTGAGCCCGGCCACGCCCGTGGTGGAGATGATGCCGGAGGGCACCGCGAGCCCGAAGGCATGGGTGGCGTGGTCCACGTCCCCCCAGACGGCGCCGCCCGCGACGCGCACCGTGCGGGCCTCGGGATCCACGCGCACGCCGCGCATGCGCGACAGGTCGATGACCAGTCCGTCATCCACCAGCGCCAGTCCGCCGCCGTTGTGGCCGCCGCCGCGCACGGCCAGGGGCAGCTTGCGCTCGCGGGCCAGGGCCACCGCGGCGATGACGTCCGCCACGTCCGCGCACCGGGCCACCATGGCCGGGCGCTTGTGGATCATCGCGTTGTACAGCTGGCACGCCTCCGCGTAGTCGGCGTCTCCTGGCTGGATGAGCGTGCCGCGCAGCTGCGCCCGGAACAACTCCACGCTGTCCGGCGTCAGCCCGCCGGGCAGGCCGGGGCCTGTCTGCGGACGGTGGGTTTCGAGTGTCACGGCGGTTCCCTCCTCAAGAGCCGGCACCGGCACGGCGCCTGACTCAACGGATGCGCACGGTGACGGCCTCGCAGCACCAGAAGGCAGGAAGGGGCCTCCTGGCACGCGCTGGTGGGCGGGTACGGACGCAGCGCTCCGCCACTCCGCCACCCGGAAGGGACGGCTCAGCCCGCCGCCACCTCGCGCAGGCTGTCCTCCACGCCCGCGAGCAGCAGGTCCAGGTCCGCGTCCGGGATGTTGAGCGCGGGCGCGATGTAGACGGTGTTGCCCATGGGGCGCAGGTAGAGGCCGCGGCGGCGAGCGGCCTCGTAGACGCGCCAGCCGCTGTCCGCGAAGTAGCCTCCGCCACCCAGGTCCACCGCGCCCACCATGCCCACCGCGCGCGGGCGCACCAGTCCGGGGAGGGTGGCGGCCATGCGCTCGAAGGCGGCCTTCACGCGAGGCGCCTTGCGCTGCACCTGCCCCAGCACGTCCTCGTCGCGGTACACGGCCAGCACCTCGCGCGCCACGGCCGCGCCCAGCGGGTTGCCGCAGTACGAGTGCCCGTAATAGAGCGCCCGGTCCTTCGCCCCCAGGAAGCCCTGGAAGATGCGCTCGGACGCGAGCGTGGCGGCGAAGGGCAGCATGCCCCCACTGAGCGCCTTGGCCAGGCACAGGAGGTCCGGCACCACGCCGGCCAGGTCCACCGCGAAGCGAGCACCGGTGCGGCCCATGCCGGTGAAGACCTCGTCGGCGATGAGGAAGGTGTCCACCGCGCGGGTGGCCTCGCGAACCTCGCGCACGAAGTCCGGCGACGACATCCACATGCCCGCCGCGCCCTGGAGCACGGGCTCCAGGATGACGCCTGCGATGCCGTCCGGATCCGCCGCGAGCGCGGCCTTCACCTCGGCCAGGGCGCGCACGTGGCCATCGGGTTCAGCGGGGGACGGCACGTGCACCACGTCGAAGAGCAGTGGGCCGAACACGTCGCGGAACTCGTGCACGCCGCCCACGCTGGTGGCGCCAATCGTCTCGCCGTGGAAGGCGCCGGTCAGGGTGATGAAGCGGGTGCGGCGGGGGCGGCCGTTCTGGGCCCAGTACTGCGCGGCCATCTTGATGGCCACCTCCACCGCGGTGCTGCCGTTGTCCGAATAGAAGACGCGCGACAGCTTCTGCTCCGAGGGCACGTCCGCCCGGTCCGCGCCCGGAGCCAGCGCGGTCAGCTCCGCGCCCAGCAGGGCCGCGGGTCCGTGCGTGATGCCCGCGAGCGAGACGTGGGCCAGGCTGCCCAGTTGCTCGGTGAGTGCGTGCACGAGGCGCGGGTGGCGGTGTCCCAGGGTGGACACCCACCACGAGCCGTTGGCGTCCAGGTAGCGCCGTCCGTCCGCGTCATGGAGCCAGACCCCCTCCGCGCGGACGATGACGAGCGGGTCCGTCTTCGCGATGTACTGCTCCATCGCGGTGTAGGGGTGCCAGACGTGCTGCTTGTCCAGTCCGACGAGGGTTGCCCGATCCACGGTGGAGGCTCCTGGGCGCAAGGGGAGTGAAGCCCGGGGTGACGCGCCGCGTGCCCTTCTGCCCTCCCTGGGGACGGCCCGCAACGTCGCGGTGCGACACGAGGGACGGAGGCGAATGGATGGCCGCACCGGGCCTTATCCACCAGCGGACAGGCGGAGGAATGGGACGCTCAGTGGCGTGCGTCCGGGACGGGACGGTGGGGCCGGTCCGCTGCCGGTGACATGGGGAGCGCTGACATTGCCATGACAGGGGGGGTGTTAGCCCTGTGTCTGTCATCACGGGAGAGTCATGGCCATCGTCATCTTCTTCATCAGTCACTGGCTGCTCTGCGTCTTCTTCCAGAGCTTCTTCCAGCACCGTTACGCGGCGCACCGCATGTACAGCATGGGTCCGCGCACGGAGAAGGTGATGCACCTGCTCACCTACCTGGTGCAGGGCTCGTCGTACCTGTCACCGCGCGCCTACGCCATCCTGCACCGCGAGCACCACGCGTACTCGGACACGGAGAACGACCCGCACTCGCCGCACTACTTCAAGGACGTGATGCGGATGATGTGGCACACGAAGGAGCGCTACACGGGCATCCTGGCGCGCCGGATCCAGCCGGAGCCGCGCTTCGAGGGTGGCTATCCGGAGTGGAAGCTCGTGGACGAGACGCTGGGCCAGTCCTGGTTCGCGGTGCTGGGCTGGGTGGCGCTATACACGGCGTTCTACGCGACGTTCGCGACGTCGCCCTGGATGTTCCTGCTGCTGCCGGTGCACTTCGTGATGGGGCCGGTGCACGGCGCCATCGTGAACTGGTGCGGGCACAAGTACGGCTACCGGAACTTCAAGGGCGCCGACAAGTCGCGCAACACGCTGCCGGTGGACGTGCTGTGCATGGGCGAGCTGTTCCAGAACAACCACCACAAGTACGGCAGCAGCCCGAACTTCGCGGCGCGCGCCTTCGAAATCGACCCCACGTGGCAGGTGATGCGCGTGCTGTCCAAGCTGGGCGTCATCCGCATCACCACGCCCCAGCGCGCCGTGTACCCGGAGCCGCGTGAAGTGGCCCGCCAGAGCGGCGCCGGAGCGCAGGTGGCCTGACGCGAGGTCCAGACTTGAAGCAACGCGGGGGGGCCGTCCGACAGGGACTGCTCCCCCGTGGTGTTTCTCAGCCCTGCTGGAGCGTGGCGGCCAGCGGCTGGCCCACCTCACCAGAGGAGATGAGCAGCACCGTGTCCCCGAGGGAGAACACGCCGTCACACTCCTCCGGGCGGCTGTAGTCCGCCTGGCGCACCTGCACGCCGCGCGCGGCCCACTCCGTGGCCTTGTCCGGATTGCGCACCGCGACCGCGATCTGGTTCGCGGGGACCTTCTTCAGCAGTCCCTCAATGACGAAACGGCCCAACCGGCCCGTGGCTCCCATGATGACGAACATCGGAGTCCTCTCCCTTTTCCGGATGGAAGCAATCGCGCTATCACGCCTTGCCATGATGCCTGTCTGCACTCAACGCACTGCGACGACCGCCTTTGTACTCGTCCTCGTTGGCTGTGGATCAGCCACTATCGGCACCGTCGGCAAACCGGTCTCGGCGAAGTGGTCAGGCTCGGTCGTGACTCCTGATGGAGGACAGCTGAGCACGACCATCTACTATGGCCCCTGGCAATGCAGCGCCGCATTCCTGTCCCGGTGCGAATCGAAATGCGCTGCCCAGGGCCACCGGCTCATGGGCTGCATCTGGCTGGCGGACATCAAAAGCGATTGGAAGGGCCGCTACTTCTTCATGCCTGCGGAGGCCGGTGGGCGAATGGCCATCACCCACTGCTGCTGCGACTACCCGAAGGTGGATGGAGAAAGCCTGCGGAAGACATGGAACAACGCCCGTCCGGGCTTCCGTGATGCATGGGGGCGAGAATTTGGCCCGTGGCCGAAGTCGAGCTCTGGCAAGTATTGGCCGGGCCATCACATCTTCGACCTGGGCCACGGTGGCCCGCCGACAGCGCCGAGCAACGTGCTGCCAGCCCCGGATGACGTACACAACGTCTTCAATTCCGAGTACCCCGCCTGCTACGCACCAAGTGGGAAGTGGCTGGCACCGGGCCCTGAGCGCCCCTACGTGGACTGAGGGCGGCACCATGCTCACGAACATGCAGCGACTGCTGGCGGAAATCTCCGCCCGCCACTTCCCCAATCCTCCCGCCACACCCGCCCAACTTGCCGCCTTCGAGGCGCGCGTCGGATGGAAGCTCGATGAGGAACTGCGCGCCTTCTACCTGCACTGCGATGGCGCGGCCCTCTTCCAGCCCTTCCCGGACGCGAACTACCACCTGCTGCCTCTGGAGCAGATCCGCCGAGCCCGCATGGCCATGCGCCCAGGTGATGACGACCAGTTCGGCTCCGCGTCCTGGTACACGCTCGTGGATCTCCAGGACTCCGACTATGTCATCCTGGACGTCGCCCATCCGGTGAATGGCCGGTACCCGCTCCTCGACGCGTACCACGAGACCTTCCCTCAAGGCGTGCGCCCCATCGCCGTCTCCTTCAGCGAGTTCCTGGAGAGGGCGCTCACCAGTGCCAACTCTTACTTCTGGTTGAACAGGTAAGCGCCCTACCAGGGAGTAGCGACCAGGCAGCGTCTTGACTCGCTCAAGGGGCTTGGGACGCGACTTTGGCCAAGGGAAAGAGCCCACTGCGCGAACACCCGCGATGGTAGCGTGCCCATCCGGGAGGTCACGAATCCTTGCTCCAACCCTTCAGATTGGCTCTTCCCCTGGCGCTCATTGTCACCTGGGGAGCTGCCGCGCAGGCACAGCCGGCCACGAGGACGCGCATCGGGCGTCAGCGCACCGTGACCATCGCCAGCACGTCCGCCGATCCGCTGCCCATCGTCCATGTGGCGGGAGACACGCCGACAGTGTTCCTCTTCTCTTCGCCGATCCAGAAGAAGACCCTGACCTTCGATGAGTCCCGGATCCGCCTCCTGGATGCGGGCGAGCGCTCCGTCATCATTCAGCCCGTGGCCAGTCTTGGTGACGATGAGCGTCTGGAGATTGGAGTCTTCTTCGACGATGGCCGAGCGCCCGCACGGGCCGCCTTCGTGCTCATGAACCACCCGGCTGAAGTGGACTCGCGGATCGACGTGCAGCGCCTGGAGCTTCTGAACACGACCTGTCCGCCCTCGGCTCAAGCACCAGCGCCGAAACCGGAAGACTTCGTGCTGCTTGGCTACGTGGACGACAAGGGCATCGCGGCGTCCAGCAGAAAGGGCCGGAGGGGGCCTGTACAGGGACTTTCCGTGGAGTCGCTCGTGGCCTTTCGGGGCACGAAATGGATTCTGGCGGACGTGAAGATCAAGAATGAGTTGGACCACCCGGACTGGACACCCGGAGAGGCAACGTTCGTGGGCCGGCTCGACCTGCCTCTGCGAGCGAGGCTCGTCGCGAAGCAGCCGGGGCCGATTCCTCCTGGTGAGTGGAGGCGGGTCCTTGTGGTCGTGGAAATGCCTGAAACGAAGGCAGACCTTGTCTTCACCCTGGAGGTGCGCGGGGATGGGGGACGTCATCTCACGATTCCAGCCGTACGCTTTCCACAGCCCGCGGAGGTGGCTGTCCAATGAGCGCGACGATGATCAACCTTCCTCCCGGTTCGCTCATTGATGGATGGCAGGTGGCCAAGGCACTCGGCGACGGAGGCTTCGCGTTCGTCTTCCTGGGCGAAAAGAACGGCAGGCACCGCGCCATCAAGGTGGCCCAGCACCGGGAGTCCAGCGGCGACCTCAAGCAGACCCATGCTCGGACGCTGCGGGAGTTGACGGCGCTGCTCATGCTGGACCATCCGAACATCGTCCGGCCGCAAGGGCATGGCCTCGCGGAGAGCGGGAACCTCTACCTCGCGCTCGACTATGTGGACGGCTGGACGCTCGCGGAGTGGGCGGAGCGCAAGCACCCGACCGTTCGTGAAATCCTCGGCGTCTTCGAGAAGCTCGCCGGTGCGCTGTCGTACATGCACGGCCGGGGCATCCTGCACCGGGACCTGAAGCTGTCCAACGTCCTCATCCGCAAGAGCGACGGCGAGCCCGTCATCATCGACTTCAGTTGCGCGACCTATACGCTCGCCGAAGACCTGACGAACGGGGGTTTGCCTCCAGGCACGGACCGCTATCGCGCCCCCGAGCAGTTCAAGTTCCTGCGCGAGCACAAGGATGAGCGCCGGGCGCGCTACGCCTTCCAGGTCGCCGACGAAATCTTCGCGGTCGGTGTCATGCTCCATGAGCTGCTGACGGACCCACGACCGACGGAGTTTCGTCCGCGCTTCGACTTGAACAGTCTTGCCCTCCCACCGCCGCCACCCCGCCTGGTGAATGCGCGGGTTCCAGCGGAGTTGAGCGATCTCGTGGAGAGCGTCCTGGCCCGAGACCCCAAGAAGCGTCCGGTCGACACCGAGGCGCTGCGCCGTGAGCTCGCGGAACTCCGAGCCAGTGCTTCCGCTGAATACGACGTGCCGGTTCATCCGCCCTCGAAACAGCGCCACGGCGAGCCGGCCTCGGAGGCGCTGGAGATGCCCTCCATCCCCCAGTCGCTCCAGCGGCACGTCGCCCGAGTTGACCGCGACCGCGGCCAATGGCGTGGTCTCCTCGCCGGCATCGTCGCGCTCGCCATCGCCGCGCTCCTCTGGCGTTTCGCCGGGGGCCCATTCGAACCACACGTTCCCGCGGGCCCAATCCATCCCATCACCTCTTCCGCACCACCCCAGGCGACCCCTGCTGCTATGTCCACC
>NZ_RAWQ01000282.1:0-10521 GCF_003668965.1 Corallococcus sp. AB030 | reverse complement strand
CCCGGGTCGAGCCGCTTCGAACCGGGTCTTGTAGGAATTCCTGGGCCCGGCCCCGACAGGTTGGGAGGGGAACGGGTGGGGGCCGGGGCGCGAAGGGCCTAAGATGGGAGGACCGTGCAGGCCGTTCTCTACTTCTCCGACAAGCAGGTCCGCGAGAAGCTCTTCTCGTTCGTGGACGCGGCGCAAGGGCTGCTGCTGGTGGCGGGGGTGCGCCACGGCTCCGTGATGACGCGTCCGCCGCAGGCGCGCGAACCCTTCGCGGCGCTGGAGGACCTGTTCGGGCACGTGCTGTCGCAGGTCATCGTGGCGGACGAAGGCACCACGGAAGGCATGTGGAGGGATCCGCTGGGGGACCTGGGTGACCGGCTCTACCCGGAGGACAAGAAGCGCGCCTACGCGGCGTCCACGGGCTACGTGCTGCTGGAGGACGGCAAGCCGCGCGCGGTGGTGCGCAAGCACGCCAGTCCCGCGGAAGACCTGTGGTTCCTCCAGGAGGCCCTGAGCCGCCTGTCTCACGGCATCCCCGCGCCCGACCCGGAGAAGCGCCCCGGCCACCGCCGCCCGGAGCCCGCGCCCAAGGCCCCGCCGCGTTACGGCCCCGCGAGTGACAGCGGAGCGCCGGAGGAACCCGCCGATCCCTGGCGCCGCTCCAGCGCCCGAGGTGACGCGTCCTCGCGAGGTGGTGCGGGGGCCCGCCCGGGTTCGGGCAGGGCTCGCTCGTCGCAGGCCGACGAACCCACGCCCCCGCGCGGCAGCCGTGCCGTCGCGCCCGAGCCCGAGACGAAGGACCCCTGGACGGTGCTGGGCATCGAGCGGGGCACCCCCAAGGACGAGGCGCGCAAGGCGTTCCGCACGCTCATCTCGCAATACCACCCGGACAAGGTGGCCCACCTGGCGCCGGAGTTCCATGCGCTCGCCGAGCGCAAGACGCGCGAAATCCTGGACGCGTGGGAGGCGCTGGAGCGCGACGCGGGTTAGTGCACCGTGCGGCGCGGCTTCGTTCGCGAGGCGCGCTTCAGTCGGGCCTCCAGGTAGTCCTTCAGCACCACGGCGTTGTTGTGCTCGGTGTCGCGGGCACCGTGAAGCAGCGTGATGCGGCCATGGCGCGCGGCATCGAGCAACGGCTCCCATGCGTCGGGGTGCGCATCCAGCTCGCGGGTGTACCGGCGCCGGAACTCGTCCCAGCGCGCCACGTCGTGGGCGAACCACCGCCGCAGCTCCGTGCTGGGTCCCACCTCGCGGGGCCAGCCGTCCAGGTGGAGGTCCGCCTTCTTGCGCCCCCGAGGCCACAGCCGGTCCACCAGGAAGCGGGTCTCCGCCCGAGGGTCCGAGCCGTGCTCGTCATAAACGCGCTGGAGTCGAATCATCGTCGCGAGCCTCCGAAAGGACACGCTGCCCACGCGAGGCGCGCGCGGGGAGTACCCGGCGGGGACGCGGCGGCCCGCTTCTCAGGTCACCAGCGCGGGCGCCGGAGCCTCCAGCCGGAAGCGCGCGATGAGCGGCACGTGGTCTGACAGGCCGTGGAAGCGGCTGGTCAGGTCTCCGAAGGGCCGCGTCTCCGTCGTGTCCAGCCAGCTCACGCCGCCACCGGAGAACAGGTGGTCCAGGTGCATGCGCATGTGCATGAAGCCCGCGGTGGGGAAGGCGCGGGACAGGGTCGGGTTGATCTGCCCCACCGACGCCTGCGCGCACGTCAGGTGCGCATCCCCCGTGAGATAGCGGAACACCGGCGACGACGGCGGCGAGTTGAAGTCCCCGCACACCACGAACGGCTCCTCCTTCGCGTGCAGCCCGATGAAGCCCGTGAGCTTCTTCGCCTCGTGGAGCTGGTTGACGCCGCAGCCCATCTTGTCGCGCGTGGCCCAGAACTCGCGGGCGAACGGCGTGGGCAGGCTCAGGTGCGTGTTGAAGATGTGGAACGCGCGCTGGTCCGAGCGGCGCAAGACGCGCATGTGCGCGCAGATGCGGCTCTGCTTGCGCTCCTTCAGGCCTTGCACGTGGTGGTGCGTGATGTGCTCCGGCGCCTCCACATTGTGCCGGTCCACCTGGAGCGTGCGCGTGTTGACGAGCATCGCCAGCCCCGTCGTGTACAGCGACAGCTCGCCCACCTTGTAGTGGTGCGCGCGGAAGTAGAACGCCTCGTAGGGCATCTCTCTCCCCTGGAGGGCGAACGTCTCCTCCACACGCTCCATGAAGGCTTCCAGCTGTGTCTCACCCGGGCGGGTGGGCCGGTGGACGATGTTGCTGCGCAACGAGGAGGTCTCCACCTCCTGGAGGCAGACGACGTCCGGCAACGGGTCCAGGGTGGCCAGGGCGGCCGCCACCCGGCGCTTGGGGCCCAGGGTGCTCGCGAGCCCCCTCAGCATGTGGCCGAAGTAGCGGACGTTGTACGTGACGATGCGTAGCGCTGACGGCTCCATGTACGGACGCCACCTCCCCATGCCTCGCGGCGAAAAATGGGAAGCCCCGGGACAAACGTCCAGGCCTCCCCGCTCTCTTCACCATGGGATGCGTTCGCGTCATCCGCGATGTGCCGACAAGCGGACGCAGGGCTCGTCCGCCCGCCTGCTCACGGAGCGGGCTTCACCCGCACCATCGTGTCCAGCAGGTGCTCCAGCGCGCGGTCCGGGTCGTCACACAGGCCCGCGTGCACCGGCCCCGTCTGGAGCATCGTGCTCCGCGGCGCCACCAGCCAGTGCCAGCGCTCCTTCTGCGGCAGCCGTCCAATGGGCCCCGCGTCCTTCCCGCCCACGCACACGCGGCGGAAGCTCTCCAGGTGGCCCGCGAGCAGCTCCACGTCCGCGTCCGGTGACAGCGCCTTCAGCCGCGCCACGTCCAACTCCACGCGCGCTCCCAGGAAGCGGTGCTGCACGCAGAAGAGGACGACGCCCACGTTGATGAACTCCTCGCGCTCCACGCGAGGCACCAGCCGGATGATGGCGTAATCAAACGAGCTGGGCGTGGGCACGCGTCGCCTCCTCGATGAACCCCGGCGCCGCTTCCAGCCTGCGCATCAGCCACGTCACGTACGCCGCGCGGTGCTCCGCCGTGGACGCGAACGCGGGCTCCTGGCCCAGCCACGCCTCAGGAATGGACCCCACGATGCGCTCCACCACCTCCCGCGTCACCCGCTCGCGCAGCAGGTCCCCGGCCTCCGCCAACCCGTGTGCCCACGGCAGCAGCACGTGGTCCTTGATGGGCGCGAACCGCGTCTGGCTGCGCTCCTCCCATCCGTCCCACGAGTGGTGGAAGTACATCGCCGCCCCGTGGTCGATGAGCCAGAGGTTGCGGTGCCACACCAGGAGGTTGGGGTTCTTCGGCGTGCGGTCCACGTTCGTCACGAACGCGTCGAAGGCCACGATGGCGGACGCCACCTGCGCCTCCGGCACCGGCACCGCCAGCGGGTCGAACGTCACCGAGCGCGGCAGGTAGTCCAGCGCCAGGTTCAACCCCGCGCTCGACTTGAGCAGCTCGCGGATTTCACTGTCCGGCTCGTTGCGCCCCAGTGACACGTCCAGCTCCACGAACACCAGCTCCGGCACCCGCAGGCCCAGCACGCGAGCAATCTCTCCCGCCAACAGCTCCGCGATGAGCGCCTTGGCCCCCTGGCCCGCCCCACGGAACTTCACGACATAGAGCCCCGCGTCGTTCGCCTCCACGATGGCGGGCAGCGAGCCCCCTTCGCGCAAGGGCGTCACGTAGCGCGTGGCGGTGACCGTCCTGAGCATCACTCGTCCTCGACAGTTCCCGGGCACTCCGGGGGTGGCGGCTGTACCACACCCCTGCCCACCTTCCCAGCGCGCCTCCAATTCAGTTGCGCGCAATTTAATTGCGCACTACATATTCCCCATGTCGACGGACGACTTCCTCCGGCTGGACCTGCAGCTGTGCTTCCCGCTCTACGCGGCGTCGCGCGCGATGGTGCAGGCCTACACGCCGCTCCTGGCGAAGCTGGGGCTCACCTATCCGCAGTACCTGGTGATGCTGGTGCTCTGGGAGACGGACGGGGTGACGGTGAAGGAGCTGGGGGAGAAGCTGTACCTGGACTCGGGGACGCTCACGCCGCTGCTCAAGCGGCTGGAGACGCAGGGCTTCGTGCGTCGCGAACGTTCCACGGAGGACGCGCGGTCGGTGACGGTGTCGCTCACCGCGCAGGGTAAGGCCCTGCGCCGCAAGGCCGCGTCCATCCCGGAGGCCATCGTCTGCCGCACCGGTTTGACGCTGGAGGAGCTGTCGCGGCTGCGCCGGGACATCCAGCGGCTGTTCGAAAAGGTTTCCTCACGCAGCGCTTGAGACACACGCGGTTTCCAACCACGAAGTCACGAAGGAGCAACACCATGGCCCCGGTCCAGATCTCGCCGCTCTACTCCACCACCGCCATCACGCACGGCGGCCGCAACGGCAAGTTGCTCCTCGAGAACAGCCCGCTGGACGGCCTGGAGCTGGCCATGCCGAAGCAACTGGGCGGCTCCGGCAAGGAGTCGGCCACCAACCCCGAGCAGCTCTTCGCCGCGGGCTTCTCCTCCTGCTTCGAGAGCGCGCTGCGCCTGGTGGCGGGCAAGGCCGGCAAGAAGCTGGATGAGAAGGCCGGCGTGAAGGCCACCGTCACCATCGGCAAGACGCCGGACGGCGGCTTCGGCCTGGCGGTGGAGCTCACGGGCATCCTCCCGGGCATCCCCCGCGAGGAGGCGCAGAAGCTGATGGAGGCGGCCCACCAGGTGTGCCCGTACTCCAACGCCACGCGCGGCAACATCGAGGTGAAGGTCTCCGTCGCGGAGTAGTCCTTCACGGCTGGCGGAGGCAGGGCTAGACCTTGCCTGCCTCCACGACGCGCACCGTCTCCGCGCCGTCGAAGCGCGCCTCGAAGATGGGCAGCCCCTTGGTCAGGCTCTTGCGCGGATGGCCCGGCCCTGCTCGGCGACGAACTGCACTGGCACCCGAGGCGTCATCGCGCCGCTGGCGCGCAGCTCCGCCTTCCATTTGCGCTGGAAGAGGACGGAGCTCGCGGGCTCAGGTGGCGGAGTCGGCATGGGCGCTCGGGGTGGAGGTTGGCAGGAGCGCCAGCAGGTTGTTCTGGATGCTCTGGCAGATGGTATCGAGCGGCAGGTCGTTGTCGTCCGTGCCGAAGGGGTCCTCAATCTCGACGCCAATCTCTTCGATACCAAAGAAGACATACGCGACGAGGAACGTGGCCAGGACTGTCACCCAGCCAAAGGTGTCCACCAGCGCGAAGGGCAGGGTGAAGCAGTAGAGGATGAGCGCGCGGCGCACGTGTAGCATGTACGCGAAGGGCATGGGCGTGCGGTGGATGCGCTCACAACCCCCCAGGTAGTCGATGAGCTGGTGGACGTTCTGGTCCAGCTGCATCTGGACGTACTCGGGATAGAGCCCCTGGCGGCGGCCCTCGTCCAGCACGGCGGTCATCCGGCGGGCCACGTTGAGGGGCACGTGCTGGGCCTTGAGCGCGTCCGCCACCTCCCCGGAGGGCAGGGTGTCCGTGTGGGGGCCCAGGTGCCGCTGCTGGCCGCGCAGCCACGCGGCGGTGGCGAAGGGGAACATGGCCGTCCAGCGCACCAGCGTGGCGAACAGCTCCGTGCGGCCCAGGAAGGGCTCTGACGCGCGGACCAGGTTGCGCGTCTCGTTGACGATGCCGCCCCAGAGCTTCCGGCCCTCCCAGAAGCGGTCATAGGAAGCGTTGGTTCGGAACACGAGCAGGAGGCTCAGCGAGATGCCCGCCAGCGTGTGCACTGTCGGGGGCACGCCCACGTCGCGCACGTGCTTCGAGAAGCCCACCACGGCCGCGGCCCAGACAACGCATATCAACACTCGGCCGACGATCTCCTTCACCATCGAACCGCGCAGGTAGTGGAAGTAGCTCCACCATCGATGCGGGTCATACTCAACCATGTAGGGGATACCCTCCGGAACGGGAGGCGCATGCTAACCGCACCGCGACGCGTCGCGGGCAGTGCTTTGCGAGATTGCGGATGCCAGACGCTTCGGGTGATGGCCGGGCGTCGGGGGCTTCAGCTAAGGAGGAAGACGGTCCGTCCACTCCCTCGTCAAGGAGGCGTCTTCCATGCGCCGTCACCTCACGCCCCTGCTGATGTTCCTCGCCGCCACGGCGAGCGGTTGCAGCTTCCTGCGCACGGACGTCCTGCTGGACACGCTCAACACCCCGGACTCGTCGAATCCGAAGGACGTGCCGGTCCGGGTGCCGGCGGTGGAGCGCGTGGCGGGGCTGACGCGCGCACAGCTGACGGACTCCTATGTGGACCCGGCGCGCGCGGGCGCGTGGATGGAGGCGCTGGGCGCGTCTCCGGAGGCCGTGCTGGACATGTCGGCGTGCCTGGTCCAGCACGCGGGCAACGACTCGGCGTCCTGCTATGAGAACGACGCGCGCACGGGCTACGTCGACCAGACCGTGAAGGCGTCGGCGTGGGGCGTGCCGATGCCCGCGCAGTCCCTCCCCGTGGCGGCAGCGGCGGCGGAGGAGGTGGACGCGGAGCGCTTCCTCGCGAACGCGATGGGCATTGGTCCGTCGCTCGCGGCGTTGCAGCAGTCGCTGGAGGTGCCGTTGACGCGCGAGGTGCTCGCGCAGGGCATCCAGCGGGGCGCGGCGTCCGCGGCGGCGTACGTGCGGGCGCGCTCGTGGCGGCGCGACCTGCAGCGGCCCAGCAACGCGGTGGTGCTGAGCGGCGGCGGGGCCAACGGGGCGTTCAGCGCGGGGGCCATGTGGCGGCTGTTGGGCATCCTGGAGCAGTGCCGGGGCAAGCCCGCGCCGGAGGGGTGCGGCGACGCGCGAATCGACCTGGCGGCGGGGACGAGCACGGGCGCGCTCATCAGCACGCTGGTGGACCTGTTCCACACGCCGGGCCAGGAGGCGAACGCGCGGCGGCTCTTGCTGGGCAACTACACGTGCACGGTGGAGTCGGACCTGTACTGCGTGAACTCCACGTGGCTGTGGAACCTGGCGGAGGACACGCGGGGCCTGGTGAAGTTCGACGGCATCTATACGAAGCTGGATCAATTCATCCAGCCGGCGATGTTGCACAACGGCACGGAGCTGGTGTCGGTGTCGGTGGATTTCCAGACGGGCGACGTGTTCAGCGTGAGCGACCAGGACCCGGCGGACTTCAAGCCGGGCGCGTCGGACCACCTGCGCAAGGGCGGGATGATTCACGCCATCGTGGCGTCCATCGCGGAGCCGGTGCTGTCGAACCCGGCGGGCAAGCTGCCGTCGGCGGCGGGTGACCGCACGGGGACGTACTACGACGGCGGCGTGCGCTCCGGGCTCCCGCTGCTCCAGGCGGTGGAGCGTGGGGCGGAGCGCGTGCTGGTGATTTCGACGGGAGGGATGAACCCGTCACCGGCGATGGATCCGAAGAACGCGATGAGCGTGCTGATGCGCACCATCGATTTGTTCGTGGCGCAGCCGCGCGTGGCGGAGGTGCAGCAGGCGGAGTTGCTCGCGGTGACGCGCCGGCTGGGCGAGTACAACGTCTGCACGCTGCGAGGCGCGACGGAGGACTTCTGCCGCCGCAAGGGCACGGGCTTCCAGCCGCAGATGGTGGGGCCGGGGGCGGGGCAGGCGGTGTGGATGGGCTCGGCGCGCTTCGACCAGGTGGCGAGCAGCTGGCGCAGCACGTGGATGTTCAAGCCGGAGTCGGGGTTGGCGACGGCGAGCGGCTACTCGTTCACGCCGGAGGTGATGCAGCCGCTCTTCGTGGCGGGCGTGGAGTCCATGCAGAAGCGCTGCAAGGAAGTGCTGTCCCTGTTCGACATCCAGGGCACGCTGGCGGCGCAGGAGTGCGCGCGCCAGTTGGTGGAGGTGGCGGACGAGGCGCGCGAGGCGCTCCCGTCCGTGGCGCAGTGCCGCGCGGACAAGCCGGAGCGCCGCACGTGTGACTGACGCGCGCTACCTGCCGCCGTCGATGACCCACTTGCCCCAGCCGGCGAGCGCGGTGCCGTCCTCGGGCACGCGCTTGCCCTTGGGCGGGGAGCGGTAGACGGCGTCGGCGAGCGGGATGAAGCGGGCCTCGTCCGCGAGTCCGTTGAGCGCGGCGCCCCAGGGGTCGGCGGCGTAGGTGGTGACCTGCACGCGGCGCTCGGCGCCCTCGCCCGCGGGCGCTTCGAGGACGAAGGCGGGGATGGGGTGCTGGGCGACGGTGAACGTCTCCCGGCGCGGCGGCGCGGTGCCGGCGGCGACGGGAGGCCACTGCTGCGGCTGGCTGATGGCTTCGCTGACGGCGGCGAGCAGGGCCTCTTCCAGGGGCTGGGGCTCGGCGTCGCGGAAGTCGGCGCAGGGGGCGTCGCCGGTGGGGCCGGTCAGCTCCTTGCGAAGGACGAAGCCGCGCTCGGCGCCCAGGCAGACGCGGCGCACGGAGGGCGTGCCGGAGAGCTCTTGGCGCACGTCGTACCAGGTGCCCGGGCCCCAGGGCCGGTCGAGCACGGGCACGTTGCCCGCGGCGTCGGAGCCCTGGCGGAAGGACACGAGCGTGAGCTGCTGGCTGCCGCTGGCGCCGAAGCCGGAGAGCGTGGTGCTGGCGTCGAGCAGGCCATGGGTGAGGTACAGCGGGCCGGGCTCATTGGCATAGAGGCGGTTGTGGAGGGGGCCGTCGCTGGGGCGGCGGTCGTCCAGGAAGCGGCGGGCCTCCCAGGTGCGTCCGGCGGCGGTGGTCTGTTCGGCGGAGCGCTGGCCGCGGTGCTCTTCCTTCCAGGGCTGTGTCTCCTCCATGCGCATGGGCAGCACGCGGGACTGGGAGAGGCGCGGGTGGGCCAGGGGCTTGCCCTGATCATCCGTGAAGGTGACGGTGAGCCACGCCCAGGGCGCCTGGACGGAGACGACCTCCAGCGTGACATGGCCGGCCACGCCCACGCCGGTGTCCGCGCCAGGGCGGCCCCGGTGGGCGGAGAAGGCGTACTCCACGCGGTCGCCCACGCGGGCGCGCTGCCATGGCGAAGGCGTGGCGGTGGTGTCGGGGGCGCCAGCGTCCAGCACGGAGGCCTCGGTCGGGGCGGAGGCGTCGGGCTGTTCGGTGGCGGTGGTGCCGTCGGAGGGGGAGACGGCACGAGGCTTCATGCTCTCGCAGCCCGTGGTCAGCAGGAGCGCGGAGCACAGCAGGAGGGGAGCGCGGAAGAGGGGGCGTCGCATGCGGTCGCTAGATACACGGAGCGCCGCGTGGAGCCGCGTGGCCGGTGGGATTGCGTGCGGGAGGAGCGTGTCCTTCTCGACAGGACCCGCCGTGTCGGGTCCGTCCCAGCAAGTCACCCCACGGGCCGAACGCCCGACGGCCCGGTCCCTTTGCATGGCCGGGCTCGATTGACACTGTCAGACGCCGCGCCGATATTATCACCAGGAGATGGTGATGATTTCTGGCGCGCATCTAGAACTGCGTCCCTGGCGCAGGTTGAGCGTTGAGGAACTCGCGGCGCTCGCGGAGGTTCCGAGCCGGCGCATCTGGCAGGAACTGGAGGAGGGCATCCTGCCCGGCCGTGCGAAAGGCCGTTCCAGGCACTGCTTCGGGCCTCGGGACGTCTTCTACTTCCGCCTGGTGCGACACCTGGAGAAGGCGCTGACGTTGAGCCCGAGTGTGCGCCGTGAACTCCATGAGGCGATTGCCGGCGTGCATGACGACCGCGAGCCGCATGCGTCGCCGTGGCGCAAGACCGACACGGGCTGGGAGTTCACCTCCGTCCAGGCGAGCTTCGACGCCCGGCAGCCATTCGCTGAATCGGTGAAGCAGGTGCGCCTGTTCATCCACGGCAAGCGGCGCATCGAGTCACGCCCGGATGTCCTGGGCGGCGAGCCTGTCTTCAAGGGCACGCGCATCGCGGTCCGGCACGTGGGAGACCTGCTGTTGAAGGGCGTGCCGCGAACCGAGGTCAGGGAGGACTTCCCCCGGCTGGATGACGAAGACCTCGCCTTCGCGGTGCTCTTCGCGCAACTTCCCCGCCCGCAGGGGCGCCCGCGCAAAGCACTCGTGTCTCGTCGAGAGGGCGCCTAGTCTGCCTTTTCGATGAAGTTGCTGGTCGATGAAAACCTCTCTCCCAGGCTCGCGGTGCGTCTCCATGCCAAGGGCTTGGAAGCCGCGCATATCGTCCACCTGGGAAAGGCCGGCCTGACGGACCCCGAACTCTGGCGTCTGGCATTCGAGCGCAGCGAGGTGGTCGTCACCACGAACGTGGGAGACTTCATCGTGCTCGCGCGGGATTGCGAACTTCACGCGGGCATCATCGCCTTCCGCGTGGCCGGGCTCAGTTCCGAGGAGCAATGGAGGCATCTGGAGCCTGTCGTGGACCACGTGCTCCAGCAGCAACTGGATCTCACCAACAAGCTGGTCGAGGTGTGGGCAGTGGGTGAGTTCACCGTCAGCGACCTTCCGGGGCCTTGACCTGAGCGATCCCCTCATTTGAGTGAGCAGATCGCCAGCCGCCTGCCTGACAGGCCCGTGCGAGGCGGGGTGGTGTGGGGCAGGAAGAGAAGCCATGCTGGGACGCAAAGTGGCCATCAACGAAGAG
>NZ_RAWQ01000281.1:0-10573 GCF_003668965.1 Corallococcus sp. AB030 | reverse complement strand
TCCCGGAGGAGCTGCGCGAACCCGCGCCGGCCCCGAAGACGCCCGAGCCCAAGCCGAAGAAGGAGAAGCGCCGCCGCGCGGGGTGAGTCCCGCGGCATCCCGTTTCCGGGAAAGACCCGGTAGGCTGAGGGCGCCATGCAGGCGTGCCCCTTCTGCCAGACGACGATGCGCAACACCTACGCCCGGGGGCTGGTGCGCGACGAGTGCGGAGCCTGCGGGGCCGCCTGGTTCGAGGAGGAGATGCTGGCGCGCGTCGTCGGCGCGCCCACGCTGACGGCCGTCTTCGAACAGGCGAAGGGCAAACCCGGGCGCTGCAAGGGCTGTGAGGCCTCGCTCCAGTACGTCCCGGGCTGTCCGTCCTGCGGGCGCCAGGCGCCCACCTGCCCCACGTGCGGCAGCGCGCCACTGTCCATGGTGGAGCTGCGGGACGTGGCGGTGGACGTCTGCACGAAGTGCCGGGGTGTGGCCCTGGACGCGGAGGAGCTGGCCCGGCTCCAGAAGACCGCGGAGCCGGAAGCCCGCCATGAGCCACAGCCCATCGCCGCTGACTTCGAGCACGAGTACGACCCCAAGCGAAGCCTGAGCCTGTTGCCCAAGGTGCGCGTGGGTGACGAGCCGGCCTGCGTGACGTGTGGCCGGCGGATGGACGTGCGCTACGGGTTCGTCTGGGAGGAGCGGCTGTACTGTGGAAGCTGCGCGCCGGATGGCTCCGCGCCGTACACGGACGAGCTGACCAAGGCCCAGCCCAGCGAAACCTACGGCCGCCGGGCCCGGCACCTGAACAACAGCGCCGCCGAATCCGCCGTCGTGTGGCTCCTGTCGAAGATCTTCAAATAGCCGCTGTAGCAATTCAGGTTACAAATCCGCGTCTCGCACGACGCATTTGTCACGTTGAAAATTTCACCCAGAATATTGCACCCTGTCTGGATGAAATTGATCTGTCTCATCGTGGCCGCGCTCGTTTCAATCCCATTACACGCAAGCGCCGGGGAGGCCATCGACATCAAGCTCACGTCCAAGGTGGCGAAGTTTCCGGCGGACGCGCCCGTGGACCTCGCGGTCACGTTCACGAACGTATCGAAGGAGCCGGTGCGGATCCTCGGCTACCAGACGCCTGTCGTGGATGGCATCCAGGCGGACATCTTCACCGTCGCCCTGGAGCGCAAGCCGGTGGACTACATCGGCCGGCTCTACCGGCGCGACGCGCCCTCGGACAGCGATTACCTCACGCTGAAGCCGGGAGAGAGCATCTCGGGCATCGCCTCGCTCTGGGACAACTACGACCTCTCCGTCTCGGGCACCTACGCCGTCCAGTTCAAGACCGAGCTCCTGGACGCGCGAATGCGCCAGGGGACGGCGGTCTCCAACGTCGTCTTCCTCGACATCGAGGGTCGCGAGCCGCCCCTGGATCCGGACGACCTGGACGACGAACCGCAGACCAAGATCGTCAATGGCAGCAACGAGAAGTGGAAGTCGTGCAGCAGCTCGCAGAAGAACGCGCTGATCGACGCCCGGCAGCACGCCCTGAACTACGCGAACGACTCCTATGACTACCTGGTGGCGGCGAGCCCGGTGACTCGCTACACCCAATGGTTCGGCGCCTACGACAGCTCTCGTTACAGCACCGTCCGTGAGAACTTCCGGAAGATTCGGAACGCCGTGGACAACGAGACGTTCAAGTTCTACTGCGATTGCAACCAGAGCAACGCCTACGCCTACGTCAAGCCCCGGAAGGAATACAAGATCCACCTGTGCTCCGGATTCTGGCCCGCGCCCATGACGGGCGCGGGCTCCAAGGCAGACACCCTGATTCATGAAGTCAGCCATTTCCGGGTCGTGGCGAAGACGGATGACATCCAGTACGGCTACTCCGCCAACCTGACGCTCGCGAGCAGCGATCCCAGCAGCGCCATCCGCAACGCCGACTCGTACGCGTTCTTCTCCGCGGCCACGCCCTACAACCCCTACAACCCCTGCGCGCCGAAAGTCACGTCGCACACGGGCGCGCCCCTCACCGCGAACTGGGACGGGGCGAACTGCCACGTGATGAACGTGCCCTCCGGGCTGACGGCGTTCGTCCACAACAACGCCTACTACGTCAACGCGCTGCCCGGCACCTACTGCCCGGCGCCCTCCGGCTGGGACACGGCGAACTGCTACATCCTTCCCTACCCCTCCTGGAGCACCAGCTACTTCGTCTGGTCCGGGAACCTCTACCTGACGCCCGGCCCCGGCAACGCGTGCCCCGCGCCGTCGACGTTCGACGGGGCCAACTGCTTCGTCATGCCGCTGCCCTGGGGTTCGACGCCGTTCAAGTGGGCGAACAACCTCTACATCACGCCGACTCCCCACTGCGTCATCGGCGGTTATGACGGCGCGCACTGCCTGGTGGGTACGGCTCCCGCCAGCCGGACCGCCTACCTCTGGGGCTCGTCCTTCTATTACGGCCACTGAGGGCTGACGGACACCGTGTCATGACGGGTTGTCATTGCTGGCACCGCGATTCCTGACACGAGGTCCCGGACCGGGCCTCAGCGCCCACCGCGCCCCCTCTGGGGAGCCGCTGGCCCCTGGTTTGCTCAAGGCCTCCCTGTTCCAAACAGGGAGGCCTTTGTCATGAATGATGGAATGCAGCGGCCCGTTCAGGGCCTGTTCGTCCTGCTTGTCTTTTCGTGTGCCCTGACGTCCGCGCTGATCGCGAATCAGGTGACCAGCGCCTTCGTGCTGCCAGGCCTCCGGGACACCTGGGCGGCGGCTTCGGTGCCATCGAACGTCCCTCCCTCGAGGGCGCTGGATGAGACGCGCCTGGCACAGCTGACGGGGCTCTCCTTCGTCACCGGCGTAGAGGTGGATCCAGAGCGGCCGCCGGACATCCACCGGAGCACGCTGGCCATCCGGCTGCTGGGCACCCTGGTGGCGCAGGATCCCAGGTGGTCCATGGCCTCCATCCACGAGCTACCGGCCGGCAGCGCGCACAGCCTGATGGTCAGTGACCTCATCCAGGGGGCGCGGGTCTTCGCCATCGAGCGGGAGCGCATCCTGCTGCTGGTGGACGGGCGGCTCGAGTACGTCGACGGATTCGGGAGCGTGCCGCCCGTCGCGGTGAACGCCCATCCGGGGGCCGCGCAGCCCGGAGGCTCAGGCCTGGGCCGCGGCATCCGGGAGACGGGGCCAGACACCTACGCGGTGCCGCGCGAGGACGTCACCGAAGCGCTCACGCACCTGCCTGAGCTGTCGATGCAGGCCCGGGTGGTGCCCGCCTTCAAGGACGGCCGCCCCGTGGGATTCAAGCTGTTCTCCATCCGCGAGGAGTCGTTCTTCTCGCGGCTGGGGCTGCGCAACGGAGACGTGCTCCAGCGCATCAACGGCCTGGACCTGGACAGCCCCGACAAGGCGCTGGAGGCCTTCACGAAGCTGCGGGACGCCCGGCGCATCGAGCTGCAAATCGAGCGCGGCGGAGCCCCGGTCCGGAAGGTCTTCGACATCCAGTAGGCCCCTTACGCCTGCGCCGCCGCCAGCTTCTCCTGCGCGGCCTCCCAGCGGGCATAGAGGTCCTCCAGCTCCTCCTTGCCCGTGCGGTGCGCGTCCATCAGCGGCTTCGCCCGGGCGAAGTCGTTGTAGAGCACCGGGTCCGCCAGCTGGCCCTCGCGCTCCTTCTGCTCGGCCTCCACCTTCGCGATGCGCTCCTCCAGCTTCGCGATCTCCTTCTTGATGGGGCCCTCCACCACGGAGCGCCGCTGGCGGGCCTCCGCCTCCAGGCGCTTGCGATCCTTCTCCGACACCGGACCCGCACCCGCCGCCCCGCCCTTCCCGCTCGCCGCGCCTGTGTCCGCGCCCTCCGCCGTCAGGCGCAGCTGCTCCTGGTGGTAGAGGTACTCGTCCAGGTTGCCCGCGTGCGACGTGAGCTTGCCGTCCGCCACCTCCCAGACGTGCGTGCACAGGTTGTTGATGAAGCTGCGGTTGTGGCTGACGAACAGCAGCGTGCCGCCGTACAGCTTCAGCGCCTCAATCAGCATCTCCGACGAGTCCAGGTCCAGGTGGTTCGTCGGCTCGTCCATCAGGAGGAAGTTGGACGGCACCAGCAGCAGCTTCGCCAGCGCCACGCGGGCGCGCTCGCCACCGCTCAGCACGCCGATGGGCTTGTCCACGTCGTCGCCGCTGAAGAGGAACGCGCCCAGCACGCCGCGCACGTAACTCTCCGGCTTGTCCTCCGCCAGGGGCCGCACCTCCTCGATGATGGTGTTGCGGCGGTCCAGCTTGTCCGCGTGGTGCTGCGCGTAATAGCCCACCACCACGTTGTGCCCCACCGTCACCTTGCCGCTGTCCGGCGCCAGCTCCCCCGCCACCATCTTGAGCAGGGTCGTCTTGCCCGCGCCGTTCGCGCCCACCACGGCGATGCGCTGGCCGCGCTCCAGCCGCGCGTTCAGCCCGTCATAGACGGTGAGCGCGCCGTAGCGCTTGGTGATGTCCTCCATCAACACCACGTCCCGGCCGCTGCGCTCCACTTCCGGGAAGCGGAACTTCATCGTCTGGCGCTCTTCCAGGACCTGGACCTTCTCCAGCTTGGCCAGCATCTTCGCGCGGCTCTGCGCCTGCTTCGCCTTGGTGGCCTTCGCGCCGAACCGGTCGATGAAGCCCTGCAGCTCCGCGCGGCGCTGCTCCACCTTCTCCGCCCGCGCCTGCAGGAGCACCATCTCCTCGGCGCGCTGGCGCTTGTAGTCCTCGTAGTTGCCGGCGTACTCGCGCACGCCCTCCATCTCCAGGGACACCACCCGGTTGATCTGCCGGTTGAGGAAGTCGCGGTCGTGGGAGATGAGCACCATCGCCTTGTTGGAGCGGCGCAGGAACCCGTCGAACCACGCGAGCGTGGGCACGTCCAGGTGGTTCGTGGGCTCGTCCAACAGCAGCAGGTCCGGGTCCTGGAGGAGCAGTCCCGCCAGCGCCGCGCGCATGCGCCAGCCGCCGGAGAGCGCCTGGGTGGGCTTGGACAGGTCCGCGTCCTTGAAGCCCAGGCCCTTGAGGATGCGCTCGGCGTGGTGGCGGCCGTAGCGGTTCTCGAAGTCGTCCAGCTCCGCGTGGAGGTCCGCCAGCGTCTGGGCCAGCTCCAGCTGCTCCTCCTCGTCCGAGCTGCCGGCGAGCGCCGCCTCCGTGTCCTTCAGCCGGACCTCCAGGGAGTCCCGGCCGGGGACGGTGCTCATGACCGCCTCCACCACCGTGCCCTCCGGCAGGCCGGCGATTTCCTGGGGGAGGTAGCCCGCCCGGGCCCGGCGGCTGTACTGGACGGTGCCCCCGTCCGGCAGGCTCGCCCCGGCGATGATCTTCATGAGGGACGACTTTCCCGTCCCGTTGGCCCCCACCAGGCCCACCCGGTCCCTGGGACCGAGGGTGAAATTGTCCTCGTCGAAGAGGACCTTCTTTCCGTAGGCGAGGCTGATGTCCTGGGCGATGACGAGGCTCATGGCGGAGGGGGGAGATAACAGCCCGCAAGCCCTTCGGGAACGGTTCTGATGCCTGCTTGACTGCCCAGGGGGCACATCTCCCCGGTTGGGCGGAAGGCGGGGCTTGCCTATACTCCCGGCACCCATGGCCGCCCCCTGTCCCCACTGCGGTAGTACCGAAGGTCAAGATCACCTGTGCTCAGCGCAGAGCCTCCAGCTCCTGGGCCAGGTGCTGGACGGCCGCTACAAGATTGAAAGCGTCCTGGGCCAGGGCGGCATGGGCATGGTGTTCCGCGCCACGCAGACGTCCGTGCAGCGGCCTGTAGCCGTGAAGACGCTCAACCCGTCGCTCGCCGCGGCGCCCCAGTTCTTCGAGCGCTTCCGCCGCGAGGCGGAGATCGCCAGCCGCCTGCGCCACCCGAACGTCATCACCATCTTCGACTTCGGCCGGGCCGCGGACGGCACCTGCTACTACGTGATGGAGCTCCTCAAGGGGGAGAGCCTCAAGGAGCTGGTGAAGCGCGAAGGGCCCATGACGCTGCGCCGCGCGGTGAACCTGCTGGAGCAGGCCACGCTGGGACTGGCGCACGCGCACGACGAGGGCTGCGTCCACCGCGACCTGAAGCCGCACAACATCATGGTCCAGGCGCTCGACGGGAAGGACTTCGTCAAGGTGCTGGACTTCGGTCTGGTGAAGGCCCTGGAGCAGGACGAGGAGGAGCAGCTCACCTCCACCGGCCAGGTGCTGGGCACCCCGCAGTACATGCCGCCCGAGCAGGCCGGCGGCGAGTCCGTGGACCAGCGCTCCGACCTCTACTCGATGGCGGGCGTGCTCTACTTCTGCCTCACGGGCAGCTCGCCCTACGGCGCGAACACGGTGCGCAAGGCGCTGACGGCGTCGCTGACGCAGCCCGTGCCCCCGGTGAACAGCAAGCGCCAGGGCGCGCCGGTGCCGCCGGAGCTGGACGCCTTCTTCACCAAGGCGCTCGCGCCGGAGAAGGAGGACCGGTACCAGAACGCGCAGGAGTTCATCGACTCACTGCTGGACGCGGTGGAGGGCCTGTCCCCCGAGGAGCTGGACGCGCACCCCACGGGCGGCACGCCCGGCGCCGAGCGAGGAACGGGCAGCCGCAGCCGCGCGGGTTCTGGCAGCCGCGCGGGTTCTGGCAGCCGGTTGGGTTCCGGCAGCCGCGCGGGCCGTGCTCCGGCCACGGGCAAGACGGGGTCGCGAGTGGGCATGGCTCCGCCTCGGGGCGGCACGTCGGCGGGAGCGCAGGCAGCGGCTCCAAGAGCGACGTCCAACGGGAACAGCCCGGCGCAGGCGGCCTCGAGCAGGCCGCGTCCCCCTGCCCCCCGCCACGTGGAGCCGGAGCTTCCGCCGCCGCCCAAGGGCATGTCCGGGGGCGTGAAGGCGGCCATCATCGGCGTACCGCTGCTGCTGATTGGCGCGGGCGTGGCGGTGGTGATGGCGCGCGGGGGTGGTGAGACGCCGCAGGCCCCCGTGGCGATGACGCCTCCGAAGGCGCCTGTGGAAGCGCCGCCGTCCACGCGGGTGCAGGATCCGCCGGCGACGCCTCCTCCGGCGGCCTTGCCACAGGACGTGACGGTGGAGTTCACCTCCTCGCCGTCCGGCGCGGCCATCTTCGATGGTGATGCGCAGATCGGCACCACGCCCACCAAGCTGCTCATGCCGCGCTCCAAGGTCACCGAACTGCGCTTCAAGCTCTCCGGGCATCAGGACCAGGAGAAGACCCTGGACTACAGCCGGCTCGCGGACATGGCGGAGCAGCGCGTGAGCGTGCGGTTGGAGCCGGTGCGTGCCGCTCCGACGCCCCGGCCCACGAAGCCCACGAAGCCCGGCGGCAGCGACCCGGGCATCGGCGTGTTCGAGTAGGCAGCGGGTTCGATTCCCTCCGCCTCCACAGCTGGAAGCGCCGATAGACCGAAGCGTCGCCACAACTCGTCATCCGGGCGGTTACGCTTTCGACTACAGCGCATGCTGTGACGCCCCCCATTTACCTCAACAAGGTCTTCTGGGTGATGAACGCCATTGACGAGCAGTTGCCTACGTCGGCGGATATGCGATCCCAGAGAATCGTCTTGCAAGGCTCATGAGAGCCGCACGTGGAAATGGTTGACAGTCGCGGCTCAAGGTGGACTCCGCAGTCTCCATGATAGCGTTTGAGGCTCACTCGAAGGACCTCCAGGGGCTTCTCATGAAGATCTCTCTTGCAGCGATGGCGACGTTTATTGGCCTTTCCCTCCTGGGCTGCGGCGGCCCGGCCCTCGAAGACACGATGGCCCCCGAGGCTGAAGCGCGGACGGTGTCTCAGTTCGCAACCTGTACGGCGACTTGCGCTGGGGGAACGTCGGTCTCCTGTACGGGGACCACCTGCACGTCGACGAACAACCAGGGCGTGACGTGCGACGGCGTGTCGACCGCGTGTCCGGCATCGTGCAGCGGGCTGCCGTCATGCAGCCAGTACGTGAACCAGCGGTGCACGACCCCGAACGCCACGAAGGACTGCTGCAACGCCACGACCCAGAAGCCGAACTCCCTGCTGTGCTCGGGCTCGGCGACCACGGGCTACCGCTGGCTCAATTACTAGCCGCGCCGCATCAGGCCGCGGGCTCCCACGCGGAGAGACGGGTGAAGTCTCTCCGCGTGGGTTCACCGACAGCCACCGCTCCTCATGCTGAAGAGAGCGGACCTACAAACAATTGGTCGGCGAATTGCAGCAGGCCCCGCCCATGCACACATTGTACTTGGGGCCCGTACAGGCATTCCCACAAGCGCCACAATTGTTGTTGTTGCTCTCCAGGGTCGAGCACGAGCCATCGCCGCACAGCGTCCAACCCGGAATCGCGGGGACTGAACAGTCCTGCGTCTGCGTGATCGTGGACGACACGCATGCATCACTTGAGCAGCTGTAACTCGTCACATTCCTTGTCTGGAGCCCCTGCCCACAGGGGGTGACCATGTTGCACGTGCCCCACGGCCCGACGACTGGCGCCCCGCACGCATCCGGACCGGGATTCCGCGTACACGCCTGGGTCTCCGAGCTGCTGGAGGTTGGCGTACACTGTCCCGTCGCGCAGTTATAGGTGTAGTGAGTCACCTGGCGAGACTGCGTGCCCGTCGCGTCGCATGCACTGCTGAATCCACCACAGGCGCTCCAGCTCCCATAGCTCGAGGGGCACGGCTGGGGACCGGGGGCGCTCCGTGAGCACGTTTGCGTCTCCGTGCTGCTCGACGCGTTGCACGACCCGGAGCCACACGTCGAATCCGTCACCGTCCTCGATTGCGTCCCCGTCGA
Source organism: Corallococcus sp. AB030 (assembly GCF_003668965.1). NCBI lineage: Bacteria > Pseudomonadati > Myxococcota > Myxococcia > Myxococcales > Myxococcaceae > Corallococcus > Corallococcus sp. AB030. Next base: position 1,818 of record NZ_RAWQ01000281.1, on the reverse strand, counting down.
ATCGCAGAAGTCGCTGAAGCCTCCACAGCTTCCCCAGCCTCCGTAGCTCGTGCCGCACGAGCTGCCATTCGTGTTTCGCGTGCACGTCTGCGACTCCGAGCCAGCAGAGGAACCGCACGTCCCGTTGGAGCAGGTGTACGAAGTGACGGAGCGTGACTGCGTTCCCGTCTGGTCGCAGGTACTGCTATAGCCACCGCAGCTTCCCCAGCCTCCGTAGCTGGGAGCACCGCAGCTGGCGCCATTCGTGTTGCGCGTGCACGCCTGCGTCTCCGTACTCGTGGACGCCACGCACTGCCCACTGGCGCAGCTGTAGCCGTAGCTCGTCACCGTCCTTGACTGCGTCCCCGTCTGCGCACAGGCATCGCTGAAGCTGCACGCGCCCCACGCCCCGTAGCTGGGCGCCGCGCAGTTCGTGTTGGGGGCCGCCCGTGTACACGCCTGCGTCTCCGTGCTGCTGCTCGACGCATTGCACGTCCCGGAGCCACACGTCGAAGCCGTCACCGTCCTCGACTGCGTCCCCGTCGTGTCGCAGAAGTCACTGAAGCCTTCGCAGCTTCCCCAGCCTCCGTAGCTCGTACCGCACGCCGTGCCTCCCGTGCTTCGCGTGCACGCCTGCGTCTCGCTCGAGCCCGTGCCCGCACATGCCCCACTGCTGGTGCAGGCAGACGCCGTCACCGTGCGCGACTGGCTCCCCGACTCATCGCACGTGTCACTGAATCCATCGCAGCTCCCCCAGTTTCCGTACGCGGGGGCAGCGCACGTGCTTCCCACGGCCTTGTTGCTCCAACCGCTCGTCGTCATGCCCGGGTTGCACTCCTGGCAGGCCACGCTGGGGTGGGTGGTCCCCGCCGCGTAGTACGCCCCTCCAATCCAGCACCCGCTCAGGCACTGTCCCGTCGTGTTGCACACCTGACCGGCGCCGCATGCCGTCCCAGCCGCCTTCACCGGGTACGTACAGGCCCCGTTGGCGTAGGTGCCCGGGGAGTCATGGCATGCGCTCGGAGGCGTCGTGCACGCCGGCACTCCCGCGCACGCCCCCGTCCCGCTGCACACGTCGTTGAGGGTCCCCCCGTTGCCATCATTGCAGGCGGTGCCCGCGGCCTTCGGCGCATAGGTGCACGCTCCAGCGCTGCACGTGCCAGCCGCCTCGTAACACTGCCCGGGCGGACTGGTGCAGCTCACCGGCGTCCCCGCGCACCCTCCGTTCCCGTTACACGTCTCACCCACCGTGCATGCATCCCCGTCATCACACCCCGCGCCGGCCGCCTTGTACGTGTAGGAGCACGTCCCGTTGCTGCATGCGCCCGCCGCCTCGTAGCACTGCCCGGGCGGGCTGTCGCAGTGGGTGGCGCTTCCCGCGCAAACACCCGCGCCGTTGCACGCGTCCGTTCCGGTACAGGCATTCCCGTCATCACAGGCCGCGCCCGAAGCCTTCGGTGCGTAGCTGCACACCCCATTGATACACGTGCCCGCCGCCTCGTGGCACGACCCCGGCGCGCTGTCGCAGCTCACCCCGGCGCATGCGTCATACCCATACACCTCCGCCGTCGCCAGGCTCGCGCTCCCGGTTCCTCCCACCACCAAAATCTTCCCCTCCAGCGGCGCCGCCACGTGCACGTACCTCGCGACCCCCATCGGCGTCGTCGCGCTCCACGTCCCGCTGGCCTCGTCGTACAGCTCCGTGCTGCTCAACGCGCTCCCATTCTGTCCTCCCGCCACCAGCACCTTCCCCGTGCTCAGCAGCGTCGCCGTGTGCAGCTCCCGCGCACTCCCCAGCGCGCCCGTCGCGCTCCACGTCCCCGCGCTCGGGTCGTAGAT
>NZ_RAWQ01000280.1:0-10803 GCF_003668965.1 Corallococcus sp. AB030 | reverse complement strand
CTCTTCGTTGATGGCCACTTTGCGTCCCAGCATGGCTTCTCTTCCTGCCCCACACCACCCCGCCTCGCACGGGCCTGTCAGGCAGGCGGCTGGCGATCTGCTCACTCAAATGAGGGGATCGCTCAGGGCGTCACCCCCACCGTCACCGTCGTCGTCACCAATGCCCACGGCCTCTCGGCCTCGAAGTCCTTCTCTGTCTCCGGGCTGCCGACGGCCGTCGACCCCACCGGCACGCTCACGAGCGGTGGATTGACCTGGGTGAAGCCGGGGACGGCCACCGTGACCTGGATGGACGGAAAGACATCCTGCGCGAACATGGTCATCGCGGGTCAGACCGGATGGCGCATGCCCACCATGGATGAACTGACCGATTTGTGGGTCGACAAAGGGACGAGTCTTCTCGCGGCGGAAGGCTGGACCCTCGACTGGATCTGGACGATGTCACCCTATTCCAGTGGCCATCAGGTGACTCGCATGTCGACCGGCGGCGTCAGCTATTCCAATGACACCGACAAGCAATTCCTGACGTGCGTTCGTGGGACGGGGGAATACCCCGCCACCGTCTCCCATGCAGGACGGACCTGGATGAGGCCGGACGCGACCCTGCGCACGTATGCGGACGCGGAGACGTATTGCTCCAGCAGGACGACTGCCGGTCACGCGGGGTGGCGGCTTCCGACTTCATCGGAACTGGAAGCCCTGCACGTCACGAAAGGCGGTCGTTTCCTCGCGAACGCGGGATGGACGCTGGAATGGATCTGGACCTCGACCCCCTATCGCATCGGTCACGTCGTCCTGCGCGACGGCGCCTTCGCAAGCTGGGGCGACAGTAACGGCGCTTTTGATGTGACCTGCGTCTACCCATGACCCGTGCCTGACCCCGGCGCCTCATGGGAGTAGACTCACCGCCCATGATCAAACTCCACCAGTTCAACCCCTCTGGGAATTGCTACAAGGTCCGCCTCCTGCTGCATCAGCTCGCGATTCCATTCGAGACGCGGGAGGTGGATCTCTCCGCGGGAGAGACGCGCACGCCGGAGTTCAAGGCGATGAACCCCATTGCCCGGACGCCCACCGTGGAGCTGGAGCCCGGGGTCTTCCTCGCCGAGTCCAACGCCATCCTCTGGTATTTCGGCGAGGGCACACCCTTCATCCCTACCGACCGGCTGGAGCGTGCGCGCATGCTCCAGTGGATGTTCTTCGAGCAGTACAGCCACGAGCCCTACATCGCCGTGGCGCGGGCGTGGCTCACCTTCTTCGGTGTCCCTTCCGGCAAGGAGAAGGAGCTGGAGGAGCGCATCCAGAAGGGCTACGCCGCGCTCGACATCATGGAGGGCGAGCTGCGCAAGCGGCCCTTCTTCGCGGGCGAGCACTACAGCCTCGCGGACATCGCGCTGTATGCGTACACGCACGTGGCGGAAGAGGGCCGGTTCGACCTGGGCCGCTATCCCGCCATCCGCGCCTGGTTCGAGCGGGTGCAGGCCCAGCCCCGCCATGTGCGCATCACCGATTGATACAGTTTTTCAGGCGGGCCCGTTTGACGTCGTGGCTGTAAATTTCGTATATCCCTGGACAAGCCCGGTTCGACCGAACCCGTCCCTATCCAGGGAGAAGTCCGATGTGGAAGTTCTTCCTCTTGCTCGTCATGTGCTGGCTCTCGGGCCTTGGCGGTTCGACCGGCCTCGTGTTGCTGGTGATGTTCTTCCTCGGGAATGCCTATTCCATCCGGTACCGCGGCCACCACGGGAAGCTGACTTCGGATGAGTCGCGGACCCTGCGGCTCAAGAGCGATGTCGACACGCATCGCATGCGCGGCCAATGGGATGTCGTCCCCTGGTGGGGAACCTCCAAGCACGTCATCCGCAAGTGGACCTGGGATCAGATCGCGCTGGATACGCGGCTCCAGAAAGTCATGGAGAAAGCCTCCGGTTCCCTGACGCGTGCCTCGGAAGCACTCTCTGATTTGATCGACAAGGCGCTTCCGGGCAGCTCGATCAACCCCTACAGCGGGACGCTGGCGGTGGTCGACGCCAGCCACGCGAAGTCCCATACCCCCAAGACAGCACTTGCGCTGCTGAACAAGGTCTCTGGGGGTTACAAGGGATGGACGAACCAGGCCATCTGCACGCTGGGCGGCACCTTCATCATCAGCGCGGACGCGTACAAGGGCGAGGTCAAGTCCCGGCTGAAGCTGAAGTCGAAGACGGAGCCGCGAATGAAGTCCGGCACGGTCGCTGAAACGTCCCGGCTCACCTGGAAGATGGGGCAGCTCTTCCTGAGTCCTGGCACCCCCGCCGTCATGAACTTCCTGAAGGCCCTCTTCGCCCGCATCAACCCGTGGGACAAGCACGCGGTCATCCAATACCAGGGGGACGCGTACTACGCGCCGACGACGATGTTTGGTGCCTCCGCGACCATCATGAAGGTAATGAATCTTTGCGAAGCACTCGACTTGAGCAGCGAAGACAAGGAGTTCGTCGGCTATTGCGTGGCCATGCATTGGCTGGACAAGTACCTGAACGACAGCTCCTGGTTCCTGGGTGGGGCGTTCACCCCGGATCGCCACTCCCTGATTGAAGCGCTCCAGGGAATGTACGCCCACATCGAGGACAACCCGACCAAGGCCGCCGAGGTGTTGGCCAAGATGTATGAGGAAGCAGACGAGGCGCGGCAGTAGCGCGCGCCAGTCGTGGCCCACGAACCCCCTGCTCCTTGAGGGTCACCCTTCCGGCAAGGGGGCCTCCTGGGACTTCGCGGCGCGGGCTTCATCGATCAGCGACTGGAGATCCTGCGCGTAGTCGCCACCGTTGACCTCGCTCAGGATGGCGGCGCGGCGGCGCAGTTCGTGCTGATAGGCCGGCTCCAGGTAGAGCTCCGCGGGGGGATCCACCCGGTCCCTGCCCATGCCCAGCCAGAGCAGGCCATCCACCACGTCCCGCATCGGGGGCCAGGACATCCGCCAGAGCGGCTTCATGACCTTCTCGCCGTTTTCGACGACCTGGATGCTCACCGCCCTGGGCATGATGACGGCATAGCTTCGGGCGCCCAGGTCGGTCTGGCCCAGGACGATGAGGCTCGAAGCCTCGCCGAGCCCGAGTTCCTTCTGGACCGCTTCCCTGGCGGGGAGCACGAGGACGGTGAACAGCGTTCCAGGCTGTGTGCCATTGAGGTGCTCCGCGGTGTTGGGCTCCATCTTGGGGAAGGCCGGATCCCGGGGCCCCTTCTCCATGAAGTGGGCGCTTCCAGCGACCAACAACCCGCGCCTGCCCTTGGCCAGGACCTCGTGGCGGGTCGTTTCCGCGAAGAAGCCATCCCTGTCTTCGTAGGCCTTGTAATCCCGGGCGTTTCGCACCTCGGACCAGGGAATGGGAGGATCTCCCAGGACCACCCGGACCCGCTCTGCTCTCGGTAGGGTCTCATTGAGCCGCCGGATGGCCTTCAGGTCGCGTTCGTAGAGCGGGGAGTCCCAGACCAGCCATTGGGTCGTGTCCCTCCAGATGCGGGAGAGTTCGGCGTCCGGGATGGCCTCCAGCTCCAGGAAGTAGCGATCCGCCAGCCCCTGGTGGGGCCCTCCTCCGTACTCGATGACCACGTCATCCACCCGCTCCGCGAACCGCGGATGCGCGACGAGTTCCAGGAAGAAGTCGTGGAACTGACGCCCCCGGTGCTCCTCGCCGAGACCGACGACCGGGTACTCCTCGAGGAGGTCCAGGACAGCGGAGGCCAGCGGAGCCTCCTTGCTGGACTCGCGAACCTGCGCAGGGGGCGTGGCCGCCGGGGAAGGAGCCATCGCGCAGCCGGAAGCCAGCCATCCACAAACCATTGCCGCGAACCCAAGGCCCTTCATATCGGCCTCCTCGTCATTCACCGCACAGGGAATGACAGCCTATATGCGGGCCCCCCTCCGCGCACCAGCCCAAGCTGAACCTGATGCGCCAGGGCCGCTGGCGCTTCGTTCCATCCTGGCAACAATGAAGTGCTCACCCCCTCGCCTGCACCAGCGCGGAGGAGGAGGAGCTGGAGCGCTATCAAAAGGAAGAGGCGCAGGAGAACGCGCACCTGGCCACGTTCGACACGCTGGACTTCGATGTGTTCACCCACCAGGAGTGGGACCGGCTCCAGCACAGCCACGCGCAGGACGTCATCGTCCACTGGCCGGACGGCCACCAGACGCAGGGCATCGACGTGCACATCGCGGACTTGGACGACTCCCCCTTTCTACGAGGCGCGGCGGGACTTGCGTGCCGCGGGGGCCTTCTCCGCGAGCGCGGGTTTGCCGCGCCGGACGAAGTCGGCGAGCGTCTCCGCGTCGATGGCGTCTATCCACGGCGCATCGGGGTCGGCTTCGTCGCCGTCCTCGTCCTCGAACATCTCGTCCGCGAAGCGCTTGAGCAGCTTCGGCGAGAGGAGGTCGCGGACGCGGCGGTCGGTCTCCTCGATGAAGGCGTGCTTCTGGCGGGCGCGGATGTGTTGCTTCGCGTCTCCGGTCACGAGCTGGGCCTTCACGCCGCCGTGGACGTTGACGGCGTGGTACTGCGTGTAGACGAAGGGCGCGCGGACATCGCCGAACACCTCGGTGCAGGCATCGTTGCCGAGGAAGAGGATGGACCGCTCGGCGACGAGGTCGCCATGCACTTCGAGGAAGCCCTCGGTGATGATGTCACCGGCGCGCAGCGAGCCCGTGACGATGACCACGGACTCCGGGTCGAGCGAGTCCTCGTAACGGCCCTTCACCACCAGGTCGCCCTCGACGATGAGCAGGCCGATCCACGGGTGCTTGCGGGTCGTGAGCGCGTCAAGGACGAGGCGTCCCTTGTGGTAGAGGATGTCTCCTCCGGCGTGCTCGCTGGCGGTGCGCTCCTGGATGAATCGCTTCGCGACGCGCGGCGTGCTGGACTTCGCGAACGTGCCGCGCGCGTGCTGCTTCAACAGGGACCACACGGTGTCGGCGGTGAGCGTCCCCGCATTGAAGCTCTTCGCCTTCGGAATCGGGCTTTTCTTCGTGGCCATCCGGCCACCCTAATTCCGGGGCACGAAATGTGTCGTGCGAAGTTCCGCCTCCCAGCGCGGGAGGCGGTACAGAAGCGCCTGGCCTTCAGCGCCCGGAGTGCGCGCTGACCGTGCGCCCGTTCAGCGGCTGCAGGGGGCGGTTGTTCGGGTTGAGGTGCGGCAGCCGCTCGAACGCGGCGATCTGCGCGTCGGACATCTGGATGGGCTGCTTCATCACGTACCACTGGAGGCCCTGGGTACAAGGGGGCGTGGTCAGCGAACCCGCGTACTGGAAGAACGCCTTGTCGTGCGGCAGCAGCGCGCTCGCGTTGAGGAGCGCCCCCGCGGGCACGCTCTCCTCCCCCATGTGCCGGGGCAGGTGCCGGAAGGCCGTGAACAGCGCCGCGTTCACCGCGCCCTCCTCGATGAGGACTCCGACGACCAGCACGGGAGCTCCATTCGCGTCCGTGTGCACCAGGTGCAGCTCGAGCGGATACTCCACGCCGTCCTTCGTGTGCTCGCTGGGCGTGTGGAAGTGGAACTGCGCCAGCTTGTACTCGCTGGCCCCCACCCGGACGGTGCTGCCACTGTCGTAGGTGAACTGCACCGTGTGCCCCGTGTTGAGCATGCGCACGCGGCTGGTGGCGTAGTGGAAGCTGGGAACGTCCAGGCGCGGGTGGGCGGCCCCCGCGGTCACCAGCGCGATGGGCGACTGCGCCACGCCCTGCGCGCAGGTTGCGTCGCCCGGCAACTCGCCCCAGTGCTCCGGGCTCAGGGTCTGGTCGTAGCCCCAGTGCGCCTCCTCGCTGCTCGTCGTGAGCGAGGCGGGGGCCCCGTCGGCGGCGAAGGCATTCGGAGCAAGCAACAGGGAGGACAGCAACGCGCCCCGAAGGGCGCGCACGGAGTCGGTGCGGGAGAACATCATGGTGTGGAGTCCTTTGATACAGGCGTCAATCACAAGCAGGAGCACCCCGGCATTGGACCCGGAATGTTCCGCGGTGCGCCCTATAACGGGAGGCTCGGATATTTTCCGATTTCTGATTATTTCTAGCTAGTCAGCTTTGTCACGAAACGGTGACGGTGCGAAGTGTGACGGCCGTCACCGGGGAAGCGACTCCAGGGCGTGGATGGCTTCGAAGAGGACCGCGCGGAACTCGGGGTCCTCGTCCTCCCCGTCGAAGGCCTCCCGATGCCCCAGCAGCAGGGGGAGCAACGAGACGTCCTCCAGCGCCTGGGCCGCCTCCACGTCCAGCGTGGTGACCACGGGCCCCTCCAGCACGCGCCGCAGCGGTTCGAGGACTCGTGCGTCCTTGCGCAAGGCCAATCCCAAGAGCGCCTCCCCGCGAATCTTGACGTGGGTCTCGGAGAGCCGGTCCACCAGCGCCTCGCGCAGCTCCGGCGTGTCCACCTCCCGCGCCTGGGAGCCGAGCGTGAACGTGGCCCACTCGCGCACGACCTCGTCAGCGTCGCGGGAGAGGTGGATCAATGCCTGGAGCGCCTGGGCGTCCCGGTGGCTCGCCAGCCCCATGACGACGCCGAAGCGGACGTGGGCGTCTGGGTGGCCCTTCAGGGGAAGGAGCGCTGGCACCGCGCGGGGATCCCCCAGGTGGCCCAGGGCGGCGGCCATCGCCTCCAGCACGGCGGCGTCCTGCTCCTTCGCGAGCGCCGGTAGGAGCGCGTCCGTGAAGCGGGCAACGAGCTCCGGGGAGCGGTGCCGGAAATCCAGCTGCGATAGGACGTTCGCGCCGCGTCCCCGCTCCTTCGGCGAGGACGACTGGAGCCAGGCGGCGGACCGCTGGAAGACCTCTTCCCCACCGCGGTGGTGCAGCTGCCAGATGGCCCGCCACGCGCCCTCGTCCTCTTCGCCGCCCTGGAGCGTGCGGGCGAAAAGCGCGTCGGTGGAGAGCTCGGCTTCAGGCGGGGAATCCATGCCGGGCAGCCTAGCGCCGGACGCCGGTGCCATCCCAGGCTCTGCCCCTGCCCTGTCTGACTTCAGTCAGGAGGCAGGGTGTCCGTCAGGAACCGCTGGACCTCGTCGAGCACCGCCGCGTCCACGCCGTGCGCGAGCGTGGGGAACAACCGAAGGCGGACCCGGGCACCGCGCGCCTCGAGCTCCCGGGCTGCATCCTCGGAGAACCGCGCGGGGATGACCGGATCCCTCGCGCCGTGCACCAGGAGAACGGGCACGGAGGTCGACCCCGGGACCGCGGGCGCATCCACCGCGAGCCGTCCGGACAGCGACACCACGGCCAGCGGCGCCGGTTGACGGTGGAGCACGAGCCACTGGGCCAGGATGGCGCCCTGGGAGAAGCCCAGCAGCACCACCCGCTCCGCGCCCAGGCCCCTCTCCTTGAGCGCGCCGTCCAGCCACGCGGTCGCCCTCGTACCTGGCGCGCAGGGGCGTGCCGCGCGCGACGGAGGACCTGACCTCCCATGACTTCGTCGCGTACCGGGGCCTCAAGCACCTGGGAGCGCTGGGCCTGCCCGAGAAGCATGCGCACGTCCTCGCGGACGACATGCTCTTCCTGCGTGAAGCAGCCAAGGCGGGCGCGGGCATCGCGCTGCTCCCCTCCTTCCTCGCCCTGGCGGACGTGACCTCCGGGCAGCTGGTCCGCGTGATGCCGCGCTACACGCTGTCCACCACGTCCCTGACCATGCTCCCCCCCGCGCCCAGCACGTGCCGCGGAAGGTGTCCGCCTTCCGCGACTTCCTCGTCGACTTCCTCCAGGCGCGGCCCCTCTCCGCGCCCCCCCAGTCCCAGCTGAACCGGAGGCGTCACCGCTCCATCGTGAGCGTGCGGGGGTCGTACAGGCGGATGAAGCCCCCTGCCGGTTCCGAGAGAGTGCCGAAGCCGCCGCCCACCACCACATGACGATCGAGGTCCGCATAGGCCAGGGTGCTGACCCAGGCCCCATTTCCAAGCGGCGAGTCGATGTATGTGATGGGCCCCGGAGCCAGCTTCGAACTGTCGCCCATATCGGCGAACCAGCCCCGGCCGTAGGTGTAGACATTGGTGCCGGGACCCATCTCATGGCCGCCGAGGAGCAACCTGGGAGCGAGGTTGAAGTTGGAGGGGAAAACGTACGCGTCGACCAGGCCCGGCCCCTGGCCTGGTGACGTCTGCGTATTCCACAGCACATTGCCCGCGGAGTCGAACCACGAGGCCATGAAGCCTCCCGGCGGCGTGCCGTTGTTGATGAACGAGACCATCTCACCCGAGAGGGTGAAGGCCACGGCGCCCCAGCTGCCCTCCTTCGTCCACTGCGTCCCCCCAGCAGGGGTGAGCTTCCGGATGAAGCGCTTCACGAACACCAGGTCCTGTGGGTTGGTGCCCCGGTTGTACGCGGTGCCGCCCACGTAGACGGAGTTCCCATCCCCCATGACGCCCAAGCCGAAGGGGAAGTTGAGCTGCGCTTCACTGATGACGGTGCTCCACCGCTCGACGCCCTCGCGCGACAGCGCGACGAGCTTCATCGCCAGCGCGGTGTCATGGCTCCCCTGCGTCATCAGCACGTAGGTGTTACCGAAGACGTCCGCCACAACGTGCCCCTCGCTCGAGGACTGCTGGGGCGGCGTGTACGTCCACCGCACCCGCCCGTCGCCGTCGTACTGGGTCACCGTACCGTTGTAGCTCAGCACCGAGAGGTACCAGTCGCTGGTGACGACGAGCTTCGACGTGGAGCTGAGGGGGACTGACCAGCGCTCATATCCGAACCTGTCCAGCGACGTCACACCCAGGGCGTCCTGCACGACGATGTTGCCGTCGGCCAGCGGCGCCACGGTCATGGGCGGGCTGCTGCGCAGCACCTCCCACTGATAGAGAGGCGAGAACGCCACCAGGGCGACGGACCTCGACGCGCTCAGGTGGAGCAGGCAGCCGCCGCGGGCCACATTGGCGCAGGCATTGCCCCACGTTGGGAACCCTTCCGGACCGGCGTACAGGGTCAGCTCTGTCTTGCGCACCGCGTGCCTGCACGGCTGGGTACACGTGAAGGAGTCATCCCCCGCCACGACGCGGGTGCCCGGCGGCATGGAGGTCACGTCCACCCACACGAAGGCGGTGCCCTGGAGCTCCGCCGGATTCACCGAGTCCGCCCCTGTCACCTTGAGACGCGCGGAGTGCGTGCCGCCCAGGAGGGGTGCGAACCTCACGCGCACTTCGCACTCCATGCCCGCGGCCAGGTACTTCTCGCAGGTGTTGGAGGTGATGGCGAAGAACTCGGAGCCCTCGACGGACACCGACACCGACTCCACGTCTTGTGGCGAAGCGTTGCGCACCGTGAAGAGCTGCTCGACGGTGAACTTCCCCACCTCCACATCCCCGAAGTCGAACGACTTCCGGTCGATGACGAGCGCGGCGGCGGGCTCGTCGGAGCACGCGCCGAAGAGGATGGGCGCGCCGAGGAGCAGCATGAGGGACAAAGACTTTCGGAACATAGGGGCGGACTTCTAGTCAATTCCCAGACATCGTGACAAGCCGGCGCAGTGGAGCAACGACACGCACGAAGTCGTCGCGTCAGGCGAACCGCTCGCGGAAGGTTCGCAGGTTGGGTCCGTCCCCTCCCCGCTCCCACACCGCGAACACCACCCGCTCGAACAGGAACTGACATGTGACCGGCGAACGGAACCTGTGACAGGGCGTGCGTGTCCAAGGCGCGACTTTTTCCCGAAAAGGAGCTCACGCCTCATGAAGCCGAACCTGAAGCAGTGGCTGTCCGTGCTGTGCCTGGGAATGACAGGAGTGTCCGCGACCGCCTGGGCGGACGTGGGGACGCCGGTCGACTGCGGCACGGTGGAATGCGAGGCCATCCGCGAGATGCGGTCGATCTACGCGGCGGAGTCCTCGTATTTCGGAGCGTATGATGTCTTCACGCTGAACCTCGCCAGCATCGGCTTCGCGCCCGCGGCGTGTCCGAACGGCAGCCGCGCCCCCGTGCCGGGAGCAGGCTGGGTGTCCGGGTGCAACTTCTCCTACAAGGTCACGGGCATCACGCCGCATCCGTCGCCTGGCTTCACGGCGGTGGCGCAGGGCGTGGCGGGGACGGCGTCCGCGGGAATCACCCTCCAGATTGGCACCCACCCCGTCTCCGGCCGCCTCTTCTGGCTGGAGCGCCAGGGGGTGCGCCGCTACGTGGACTCCGCGGAGTGCCAGTCGCCGCAATCCTTCACCTGCGAGGCCCAGCTGCGGGAGGCGCGGTTCAACATGGGCTACATCCACGTGGTGGAGCAGTCGTACTTCGCGGAGAGGGACCAGTACTCCACCAACCTGCCGCTGATCGGCTTCATGCCGGAGGGCTGCCCGAATGGCACCCGCGCCGCCGTCCCGGACGCGTCCTGGGTGGGAGGCTGCCGGTTCATCTACAAGGTCACGCTGAACGGAACGACTGGCTTTACCGCCACGGCGAAGGCAGTGACTGGCGCCACGGAGGGTTCCATCCTGACCATCACGGAGTCGGGGCGGACCGTCATCACTCCGTCGTATCCAGCGTGGTGCCAGTAGGCTGAAGCAGCGACTCGGGTGACACCTCCCCGCGGCGCTACGGCCCCAGCGGCATGTCTACGGGGTGAACCGGGGGCCTGATGTCTGGAGACATCAGGCCTCCGACTCCAGTCACCAGGGCCGCCTCCGGGAAGGACTGTTGCTTCGACGTAACCCCCTGGAATCAGGAAGGGCCGGCGGAACCCGGGGCCGTGAAACGGTGGGCACGCGGGGTGCAGTAGGGGTGGTCCGTCGCTGCACTCACTCTCGAGGCCCTCCCATGAAGCTGCGCTCCTCTTCGTTCTCCAAGCCCTCTTCGTCGTTCGGCTCCAGCT
>NZ_RAWQ01000027.1:0-64841 GCF_003668965.1 Corallococcus sp. AB030 | reverse complement strand
GTCCGGCCCGGTCCGCCCACGGCCGCGCCGCGGGCGGACCGGGCCGGACTCCGGCTGCGTCTGGGCCGGATGCTCGCGTATGCCTCCAACGAGACCAGTCAGATTCTCCGCGACAAGGTCCGGCTGGCGTTCGCCTTCATCGGTTCGGCGGTGTTGATGCTCGTCTTCGGCTTCGGCATCACGACCGACGTCGAGAACATCCGCTATGCCGCGCTGGACATGGACCAGTCGCCCGAGAGCCGCGCGTACCTGGAACAGTTCAGCGCTGCGAAGCCCTACTTCGCCCCGACCCCGCCAGCCCCGTCCGCGGACGCGGCGCTCCGTCGGCTCCAGTCAGACGATGTCTCGGTGGTGCTGGAGATTCCGCCCCGCTTTGGTCTGAACCTCCGCCGGGGCTCCGGCCCCGAGGTGCTGGCGCAGGTGGACGGCGCCATGACCTTCCGTGGCGACACCGTCGAGCAATACGTCCAGGGGGTCCACAACCGGATGCTCCGGGATCCGGCGAGCGGCTTCCACTCCGCCAGCGCGCAGGAATCCAGGGCCAACATCGAAGAGCGCTACCTCTACAACCCCACCTTCAAGAGCATCTACTCCATCGTGCCGAGCGTCCCGGCGCTGCTGCTGCTGCTCATCCCAGCCATCCTCATGACGGTCAGCATCGTGCGTGAGAAGGAGCTGGGGTCCATCATCAACTTCTATGTCACGCCCACGGGGAGGCTGGAGTACCTGCTTGGAAAGCAGCTGCCCTACGTGGTCATCGGCATGGCCAACTTCTTCATCCTGACCGCGCTGGCGATTGTGGTCTTCGGCGTCCCCATCAAGGGCAGCTTCCTGACGTTGGTGGTCTGCGCGCTGTTCTACGTCATGGCGACGACAGGCATTGGGATGGTGACGTCCACCTTCACCGGCAGCCAGGTCGCGGCCGTCTTCGTCACGGCCATCCTGACCATCGTGCCGACCATCCAGTTCTCCGGCCTGTTGCAGCCGGTCTCCACGCTCCAGGGTGGGGCCAAGGTCGTCGGCTCCATCTGGCCGGCCACCTATTACATGCACGCCAGCCTGGGCGCCTTCACCAAGGGACTGGGCGCGGGCCTCATCATGAGGGACGTCGCCTTCCTGGCCGTGTGCGTCCCCCTCCTTCTGGCCATCAGCGTCCTCGGCCTGAGAAAGCAGGAGAAGTAGCAGTGAACTCGCTGCTGAACATCCTGTGGCTCGGGCTCAAGGAGATCCGCAGCCTGCTCAGCGACGCGGTGCTGGTCGTGTTCGTCGTCTATGCGTTCACCCTGGCCATCTACGTCCAGGCCACGGGGACCTCCAGCGAGGTGAACAACGCCTCGATTGCCTTCGTCGACGAGGACGGGTCCGCGTTGTCCAAGGAGCTGCTCAACGCGTTCTATCCGCCCCGCTTCAAGTCGCCGGAGGTCATCACCGAGGATGCCATCCAGCCGGACATGGACCGGGGCCGGTTCATGTTCGTCGTGGTGATTCCGCCGCGCTTCGAGCACGACCTGCGCGCGGGGCGCAATCCGGACGTCCAGCTGAACATCGACGCGACCGCCATGCAGCAGGCGGGCATCGGCTCCGGCTACATCAAGAACATCCTCAACGACCGCATCTCGTCCTTCCTCAAGCGCACGGAGCAGACGGGACCGAAGCCCGTCAACCTCATCGTCCGCAAGCTCTTCAACCCCAACGGGGTGTCGTCCTGGTTCAAGAGCGTAGTGGCCATCATCAATCAAATCACCCTGCTGACGGTCGTCCTCACGGGCGCGGCGGTCATCCGCGAACGCGAGCACGGAACGCTGGAGCACCTGCTGGTGATGCCGCTGACTTCGTTCGAGATCGCCATGGCGAAGGTCTGGGCCAACGGCCTGGTGATTCTCGTCGCGACCGGGGCTTCGCTGTTCCTGGTCGTGCACCTGGCGCTGAAGGTGCCGTTCGCCGGCTCGGTGGTGCTGTGGTTCGTCGGCGTCGTGCTCTACCTGTTCTTCGCCACGGCGCTCGGAATCTTCCTGGGGACCATCTCCCGCTCGATGGCGCAGTTCGCGCTGCTCATCATCCTGGTGGTCCTGGTGCTGATGCTGCTTTCCGGCGGGAGCACGCCCGTGGAGAGCCAGCCGAAGTGGCTGCAATACGTCACGTACCTCCTGCCTGCCCGGCACTTCGTCAGCTTCTCGCAGGTCATCATCTACCGCGGCGGAGGGCTGTGGGCCGTCTGGCGCCAGTTCCTGATGGTGAGCGCGGTGGGCGTGGGCTTCTTCGTCTACAGCCTGGCGCTGTTCCGGAAGTCCATCGCGGTGAGCAAGTAGGGCCATCGGAGAGATGGAAGACGGGCCCGGGGAGGCCCTATCCTCCGGGCGATGAGACTGCTCCCCCGACTCCACCTCTTCGAGTTCCTCGACCAGTCGTGGCTGCCCGCGCCGCTGCGCCGTGGCGAGGTCGACTACCTGCACGTCGTGCTCGACAAGACGCGCCCCTACGACTCCGTGGCCCCCCAGCTGGCGGATCTGCTGCGCATGTCCGGCACGAACCGCATCATCGACCTGTGCTCGGGAACGGGAGGACCCTGGCGCACCCTGCTCCCAGCGCTGCGCCGGGTGCACAGTGAGGCGGAGGTGGTCCTCACCGACCTCCACCCCACCCCGGTGCCGGAGCTGCCCGAGGGCGTGCGGTACCAAGACACTCCGGTCGACGTCATGCACATCCCGGAGGAGCTCACCGGGTTGCGCACCCTGTTCGAGGGATTGCACCACTTCCGCCCGAAGCAGGCGAAAGCCCTCCTCGCGGACGCCGCCACGCGCGGCGTTCCCATCGCGGCCTTCGAGCTCACACAGCGCTCGCTGCTGTACGTCCTCTTCCAAATCCTGCTCATCATCCCCCTGGTATGGGGCTTCACCCTGCTCATCCGGCCCAGGCAGTGGTGGCGGCTGGTCCTCACCTACCTGGTGCCCATCATCCCCCTGCTCATCCTCTGGGATGGCGTGGTGTCGTCGCTGCGGACCTACACACCGGAAGACCTCGAGGAGCTGACGGAGGGGCTCGATAACGACGGGTACAAGTGGCACCACGGCGTTCATCGGGTGAATGGAATGAGCATCACCTACCTCATCGGACTGCCTCGCCGCCGGCCGTGAGTCAGAACCCAGCCATGGACAATCAAAACAGGTAAAAACGTCAAAACACTCCTACCTCCTCCCGGTGCCCCTTGGAAGGCAAAGCTTCGCAACCCACCCTCCGTCCGCTGTGAACCGGAAGGAGAAGCAATGCATGCAAGGAATTGGTGTGCCCTGCTGTGGTTGGGTCTGGCAGGGGTGGGCTGTGGGGGAGTGCCGGAGGATGCGCTGTCGGGTGGGCCTTCGTCAGCGGAAGCCCTCCCCGTGGCCACGGTGGAGGACGACTCCCGCGAGGTGACCGCCCAGGCGTGCCCCCCTGGGGTGGCGGCCCGGGTGGCGGCCATCACGCCCCCGGGGTTCGCGGGCTTCATGGGGGAGCTCACGAACGTCCAGGGGACGCTCTACTTCGTCACCTCCGCCTTCGACACCGGTTCGTTCCTGTGGCGCAGCGACGGCACGGAGATGGGAACCGTCCCGCTGAAGGCGTTTCCGGGCCCCCCCGGCGTCTATCAGCCCCAGAGCCTCGTCGCGGTGGGCAACAAGCTCTTCTTCCAGACCCGCACCGACACCACCGGCATGGAGCTCTGGATCAGTGACGGAACGGCGGGTGGGACCCGGCTGGTCAAGGACATCACTCCCGGCTCGGAAGGCTCCGGGCTGACCAATGCCACGGAGCTCAATGGCCGCCTGGTGTTCTTCCGCTGGGTGCCGCTGCCGGGAGGTGGGGCCAGGCCGGAGCTGTGGCGGTCCGACGGAACGGCCGCCGGCACGCTGCGGGTGCGGAGCTTCACCAGCACCCTGGACCTGGGCAATGACACCTTGAAGGTCGGCAACGCGTTGCTCTTCGTGTTCTCCGAGGACACGGGCACCACGCTGTGGCGCACCGATGGCACGCTGGCCGGGACCACCTCCGTCAAGCGGCTGGACGCGGGGCCCACCTACCTCACGGACGTGAGCCGCCCGGGTGAGCAGCCGTTGTTCATCCTGGAGGACGGCCCCAACTTCGAGGTGTGGAAGACGAATGGCACCGCCGCGGGAACCATTCGCCTGGACGCCTTCGGAAAGCGGGTGAACCTGCTCGGGACGCTGGGCGCGAATGTCTATCTGACGTCCGTGGAGAATTCAGACCCGGCCCGGCTGCGCATTGATCGGCTCTCGTTGAACGGCGGTGGCAAGACGAAGGTCATCACACTGCCCAACCCTTACGCGCCCGGCGAACTCGCGTATCCCGTACTCCAGACGGCGGTGATCTCCGGCATCGACATCTACTTCACCATGGCCATCGAAGCCGACCACCCTGGGCCATTGGAGGTGTCGCTGTGGGCGACGAATGGGACAGCCGCGGGGACCCGCAAGCTCTTCGACAGCCCTGGTCCGGACTACGAGGACCGCTTTCCTGTGTTCGCCACCGGCACGGGCCAGGTCCTGTTCGGCGGCACGCCGGAGCAGAGCAGTCCCGCCTTCCCCTACTTCACCCGGGGCTCCGTGGCGACGCAGGGCCGGCTGGCGGACATCCACTCTCCGGACTCGTTCACTCGCGTGGGCAATCGCATCTTCTTCACCGCCGTCAACGGCGCCGACGAGGGCCAGCTGTGGTCCGTGCCGGCCACCTTCAGCTGCCCGCCAGGGCTGACCGGCCCGAGGGAGTAGGCAGGGACGACGCCGGGGCGCTGAGCCGCCCCGGCGTTGAGGTACACTCCGGCAATCACTCGCTGGACGGCCCCGTACAGCGGCTTCGCCTCGACGGCGGTCCGCCAGCTCGCGACCCGGTCTCGCGACACTCCTACCTCCTTGGGATGCCTCTTGGAACGCAAAGCCTCGCAACCCACCCTCCGCGCGTCGTGGACCGGGAGGTGTGGACATGCATGCAAGGAATTGGGGCACCCTGCTGTGGTTGTGTCTGGCAGGGGTGGGCTGTGGGGGATTGCAGGGAGATGAGCTGTCGGGTGGGCCTGGGCCTTCGCCAGCGGAGGCCCTCCCCGTGGCCACGGTGGAGGACGACTCCCGCGAGGTGACCGCCCAGGCGTGCCCTCCTGGGGTGGCGGCCCGGGTGGCGGCCATCACGCCCCCGGGTTCCGCGGGATTCATGGGGGAGCTCACGAACGTCCAGGGGACGCTCTACTTCGTCACCTCCTCCTTCGACACCGGTTCGTTCCTGTGGCGCAGCGACGGCACGGAGGCGGGAACCGTCCCGCTGAAGGCGTTTCCGGGGCCGCCGGGCGTCTATCAACCCCAGAACCTCGTCGCGGTGGGCAACACGCTCTTCTTCCAGACCCGCACCGACACCACCGGCATGGAGCTCTGGAGCAGTGACGGGACGGCGGGTGGGACCCAGCTGGTCAAGGACATCACGCCCGGATCGGAAGGCTCCGTGATGACCAACGCCACGGAGCTCAATGGCCGCCTGGTGTTCTTCCGCTGGGTGCCACTGCCGGGAGGAAGGGCCGGGCCGGAGCTGTGGCGGTCCGACGGAACGGCTGCCGGCACGCTGCGGGTGCGGAGCTTCACCAGCACCCCGGACCTGGGCAACGACACATTGAAGGTCGGCAACGCGTTGCTCTTCTTCATCTCCGAGGACACGGGCACCACGCTGTGGCGCACCGACGGCACGCGGGCCGGGACCACCTCCGTCAAGCGGCTGGACGCGGGGCCCACCTACCTCACGGACGTGAGCCGCCCGGGTGAGCCTCCGTTGTTCATCCTGGAGGACGGCCCCGACTTCGAGGTGTGGAAGACGAATGGCACCGCCGCGGGGACCGTTCGCCTGGAAGCCTTCGGCAGGCGGGTGAGCCTGCTCGGGACTCTGGGGGCGTATGTCTATCTGACGTCCGTGGACAATCCGGTGACGAAGCGGCTTCGCATCGACCGGCTCTCCCTGAGCGGCGGTGGCAAGACGGGGATCACCACCCTGCCCAACCCCTACGGTTCCGACGAGTACGCTTATCCCGCCGTGCGGACAGCCGTGGTCTCCGGCAGCGACATCTACTTCTTCATGAGCATTGGAAGCGACGCCCCCGTATCCAGGGACGTCTCGCTGTGGGCGACGAATGGAACGGCCGCGGGGACCCGCCAGCTCTTCGACAATCCCAATGTGGAGTACGGGTACCGCTACCCGCTGTTCGCCACCGGCAAGGGTCAGGTCCTGTTCGGCGGCGCGCCAGACCCCATCGGGCCCGTCTTCCCCTACTTCACCCGGGGCTCCGTGGCGACGCAGGGCCGGCTGGCGGACATCCACTTTCCGGGCTCGTTCACCCGCGTGGGCCATCGCATCTTCTTCACCGCCCTTGATGACGCCGAGGAGGGCCAGCTGTGGGCCGTGCCGGCCACCTTCAGCTGCCCGCCAGGGCTGACCGGCGCAGGGGAGTAGGCAGGGACGGCGCCGGGGCGCTGAGCCGCCCCGGCGTTGAGGTACACTCCGGCGCTCACGCGCTGGAATGCCATCCGACCTGCTCGAAATCTCCGACCTCATCGTCGACTACGACGTCGCGACGCTCCAGCCCAGGCCGGTGTCGCGCGAAGCCGTCGTGGCCCGGCTCATGGCGAACGGGCAGCGGTCCGCCGCGCGGTTCGTGCAGCGGCTTCCCTCGTCCAACGACACGCTCGACTTCGAGGCCTGCAGCCTGGCCCTCCTGCGCTCCCACATCGAGCTGCAGCGGCTGAGCGAGGAGTTCCTTCAGGCGGACCGCATCCGCTGCGTACTGCTGCCCCTGTTGCAGGCGCTGCGCGACTCCGGCGTGAAGCCTCCGCTGCGCATCGTCGATGTCGGCTGCGGGCTTGGCTACGCAGTCCGCTCGCTCGCGGCGCATGGGCGGCTGGGACGCGACGTCGAAATCATCGGCTGTGACATGAATGTGACGCTGATTGAGAACGCCCGGCGGCTCGCGGAAGAGGAATCCCTCTCATGCGAGCTCCGGGTCGCGAACGCGTTCCAGTTGGAGCAGCCCGGACACATCTTCATCTCCACGGGCGTCCTGCATCACTTTCGCGGGAACGACCTGAGCGCGTTCTTCGCCGGCCAGCGGCAGGGGCACGCCTTCGTGCACTACGACATCCAGCACTCGGTGCTCTCGCCCTGGGGCTCGTGGATGTTCCACCAGGCCCGCATGCGGGAGCCGCTCGCGCGCCACGATGGCGTGGTCTCCGCACGGCGCGCCCATCCCACGCAGACCCTGCTGTCGGCGGCCAGGGCTGCCACGGGGTTCACCTGCGCGTCCCTGGACGGGGCCCGGAACCTCCTCGGCGCCGTGCTCCGGCCCATGAGCGCCACGGTGGGAACGCGCGCGGACCTGTGGGAACCGCTCCAGCGCCACCTGGGCCCGCTGCGCTCACGGCTGGGTTCCACTTCATGAACGCCGTCCTGCCGGTGCTGCTCGCGCTGCTCGCCATCACCGACGCCGCGTTCTGCGGCTTCCGGGTGGCCGCGGGCCGCGATGCCCGCATCTTCAAGGCCGACTACTACCGGGCCGCCATCCGCCGGGGGATGGGGCGGGGACTCTTCACGACCGCGCTGGTGGGTGCTGGCATCGCCGGGGCCTGCCTGTTCTCACCGGGTCTGTTCCCCCAGCTGCTCGTCTGCGCGCAGGCGATCCTCTGGGTGCTCCTGCCGTACGCCACCCTGACGCTGATGGGCATGGGCGTCTGGGCCGCCGCGGAGGCCGACGTGCGGACGCTCGCGAGCGTGGTGGTCCTGGGGCCGTTCACGCTGATCCGCCCCTGGGTCATCGCCACGGCGGCCGTCGTCGGCGCGTGGAAGGCGCCGGGCTTCACCGCCGCGCTCGTCACGGTCGCGGCGTGCGGCGTCCAGCTCGCGCTCGAACCCTGGCTGAACGCAGGCATGCGGCCCCGGCTTCCTGTCGGTGGGTCCGGTGAGACCGTGAAACACAAAGCCACACGTGCTTCCTGACACTTCCGGTGGCCCTACCCTGCCCTGCCTTGCCCGCTCCTCCGTCCCTTTCTAGGATTCAGGGCTCCGCTGATCTTCCCCT
This sequence comes from Corallococcus sp. AB030, assembly GCF_003668965.1. NCBI lineage: Bacteria > Pseudomonadati > Myxococcota > Myxococcia > Myxococcales > Myxococcaceae > Corallococcus > Corallococcus sp. AB030. The sequence goes on along the minus strand of NZ_RAWQ01000027.1, from coordinate 56,743 downwards.
CATCCCCTGGAGTCCTCACCATGCGGTACACGCGCAAGAACATCTCCGAGCTGCTCGACACCGTGCAGGGCAACCCCGACGTGACGGGCTTCTGGACGTCCACGGTCGGCGGCTACACGTACAACATCACCCCGTCGGCGGGCGGCTACATCTACCAGGACATCTACAACCCGAATCACCGGATGTGCGAGGACGGTGGCCAGGTCGTCATCGAGGACCGGTCCCAGGTGGGCTGCTACTAGCGCCCCGCTTCGCCGTCTCCCCACGCCACTCCCGGAGCACTCCCATGCGTTACACGTGCAAGAACGTCAGTGACCTGTTGAACGAGGTGCAGGGCAGCCCGGATGTCCAGGGCTTCGGCACCTCCACCTTCGCCGGCTCCACCTGGAACCTGGTTCCCTCCTTTGGCGGCGGCGCTGTCTGGCAGAACTACTGGACCTACCAGTGGACCTGCGAGGACGGCGGCACCGTCACCGCCGAGGACCGCTCCACGTTCGGCTGCTATTAGCCTGCGGCCCTCGCCTTCCCTTCCGCCGTTCCAACCCGCCACACGGAGGTCCCCGATGCGATTCACGCGCAAGGATGTCTCGGAGCTGCTGGAGCAGGTCAACGGAGGCCCGGACGTCCAGGGCTTCGCCACGTCGAACTTCTCCAGCACCACGTACACGCTCGTCGCCTCGGGACCGGGAACGGTCTGGCAGGACCTCTACAACTCGGCCCACCGGCTGTGTTCCGAGGACGGCGCGACGTCCCCCTCCGAGGACTGCGGCGGCGGCGCCTAGCCTCGCGGTCCGCTGTGCCTTCCCCGCTTCCCCCCGTCTCGCGGTCCCCTCATGAACACGCGCCTTACCCTGATCCTCAACACCCACATGCCGCAGGTGTTGGGCGAAGGGTCCCTCTTCGATGAGCCGGAGAACTGGCTCTTCGAAGCGCTGACGGAGACGTACATCCCGCTGTTCCGGATGTTGGAGCGCTGGGACGCCCAGCGCTTCGCCGGCACGCTGGTGATGTCCTTCACCCCGTGCCTCTTCGAGCAGCTCGTCGCCTGCGAGGAGCGCTACACCGGCTACCTCCAGCTGCTGAAGCGCATCGCCACGCGCGAGCTGGAGCGCACGTCGCGGTTGGAGCTCTACAACCGCTACGAGAAGTTCCCCCAATCCCTGTCGGACGAATCGCTCGCACGGGTCCACCGCACCGCGGGCATGTACCTGCGCCGCGTGGAGGACAGCCTCGCGTTCCTGCGCCAGCACAGCCTGCGGGACGTGTTCGCCTCGCTGGGACGCTCACGGGCGTCCAACGTGCAGCTGTGGACGTCCACGCCGCAGCACAACTTCCTGCCCTTCTTCCAGCCCGCCGTCGCGGACCGGCTGGTGGCGCGGGGCGTGGAGTCCTTCCAGGACCTCTTCGGCCGCGAGCCGGACGGCCTCTGGCTGCCCGAGTGCGCCTTCCAGCCGGGGCTGGAGCGCGTGCTCACGCGCCATGGCATCCGCCGCACCGCGCTCAGCCTGACGGGCATTGGCGCGTCCCAGGCCCAGGACCCCAGCGGCGTGTTCCGCCACGAGGACCTGGAGGTGATGGTCCACGACTACCGCATCGGGCTGTACCTGTGGAAGTCGCCCGAGTCCACGTTCCCCGCGCACCCGGTGTACCGCGAGTTCTTCCGGGACGTGGGCTTCGACGTGCGGCCTGAATACTTCGAGGAGATGGGCGTGCCCGTGCCCGCGAACAAGCGGGGGCACATGTGGACGGGCCTCAAGTACCAGGCGGTGACGGGGCAGAAGGTCGACCTGGGCCAGAAGGCGCTCTACGACGTGGACGCGGCCCGCACCCAGGTGAAGCAGCACGTGCGCGAGTTCTGGGAGCTGTTGGACTCGCGCCGCTCGCTCGTCCAGGACGGGCAGACGTTCGTGCTCGCGTTCGACACGGAGCTGTTCGGCCACTGGTGGCACGAAGGCATCGAGTGGCTGGAGGGCGTCATGCAGCCCGCCGCGCCCGTCGAAATCCAGGCCGCCACGCCGCCGCCCGCGCCGCCGTCGCTGCCCCGGCTCTACTATTCGACGTGGGGGCGCGACTTCTACAGCGAGCACTGGCTGACGCCGGGCAACGCGTGGATGTACGCGCTCATCAAGCTGGTGGAGGCGCAGCTGCCGGAGCCGGTGGACGCGGAGACGCGCGAGACGTGGCGCCGCTTCGAGGTCTTCAGCGGCAGCGACCTGCTCTTCATGATTCCGGATCCGACGCAGCGGGACCGGGCGAGGGCGCTGTTCCTCGCGCGCTACGCGGATGTCGTGTCGCGGCTGAAGGACTTCTCCTCCGAGCTGCTCACGTCCTTCCCGGTGGACCCCTTCAAGTGCGTGCTCATCCAGGTGAGCAAGGCCGACGAGAAGGAGCAGCCGCCATTCCTGCTGCGCCGGCTGTCTCTGGAGGGCGTGAACACCGGAGCGCGCCGGGAGCTGACGCTGGACGCTGAGGTGCTGGAGGTCGCGGGCCTGCGCGTCGCGTTCCAGTACTTCCTGCTGCACCCGCAGGGCCGCTACGCGCTGCGCGTGGAGGGCTCCGAGCGCGAGCACGTCTTCCAGATGCCGGACTACGGCGTGCCGCTGCTCATCGCGCCGGACACCCGCACCTATCCCAAGTACGACCCGGAGGTGCTGTACCAGAAGCTGGGTGAAATCTGGGAGGGCGACCAGCGGCTGCCCCTCAAGATGAACCCCACGCTGCGCAGCCGCCACATGTACACGCGCGCGCAGGTGATGGAGGTGCTCGCGGGCAAGCGGACCGCCGTCTTCAAATACAACAAAGAGGGCTACGCGCTCTTGCGCTTCCGCGACCGGAGCCCGGCCCCGGCGTGCGTCGTCTTCGACGACACGGTGACGCTCAGCGACGCGGGCACGTACATCCAGGCGGGTGAGCTGTCCGTGCCCGTGGTGAACGACCCGGCGGCCATCGCGAGCCATGACTTCAACGCGGTGGTCTTCACCTGCTCGCTCAACTTCGAGACGGAGGTCCCGCACGTCCGCGCGCTGCTGGAGGTGGCCACGCGCAGGCGGCTGCCGGTGGTGTCGCTGTACGACGACATCCTCTATTACGACCTCTTCGACGGGCTGGAGCCGGACCCCCACCTCTTCTTCCGCGTGGCGGTGCCGGAGCAGGACGCGCTCGCGAAGCCGGGCCCAGAGGACTACGGGCCGCGCAACCTGCTGGGCGTCTTCGGCACGGACACGGTGCAGGGCAAGTTCACCACGCAGGTCTACCTGCGCGAGGCGCTGGCGAAGCACGTGCGCGTGCGCCACCACGCCACCGAGCCCACGGGCATCCTGCTGGGCTCCGACACGGGCTACTCGCGCGTGCTGCGTGTGGAGCCCCCGCAGCGGCTGGCGTTCGAGCGGCGGATCATGCAGGAGCTGGCGAACGACTGCGACGTGGTCATCACCGGCGGGCAGAACGGCCTGCTCTACGTGCCGCAAGGCATGGACAAACGGGCCAACGCCTCCACGCTCATCTACGAGACGTTCCTGCCGCGACTGGTGGTGCTGACCGTGGCGGTGGATACGAAGCCGGAAGACGTCATCGCGACGCGCGAATATCTGGAGTCGCTGGCCCGCGAGCACAACGTGCCCTGCACGGTGGTGGGCCTGGCGATGATGGGCGGGCGCAAGCTTTTGGGCAGCCGCTGGACGGAGACGTGGTTCCTGGGCGTCCGGGACGAGGTGCTGGAGGAGGCGCGGCGGAAGATGGAGCAGCACACCGGCCTGCGCGTCCACGCCATTCCGGAGGAAGTGGACGCACTGGCGCGGAGCGTGCTCACGCACCTGTGATGGAAGCGGGCGGCGCGATGCAGGAAGAAGGGGCCCCCGGGCTGCGGCAGTCGGCGCGCTATCTCGCCGCGCTGCTGCGGCTCCTGCGTCCCGCGTGGGGCTCGCTCTTGAGGAGCGCGCTCCTGGGCCCGGTCATCACCGGGCTCTTGCTCATTCCGCCCTTCCTCACGCGGCTGTTGTTCGACCACGTGTCGTCCCCTCGGGACCTGGGGCTTCTGCACGTGCTGGTGCTGAGCATCCTCGCCGCGTCGGTGGCGGCGGCGCTCGTGGAGTCACTGTTCGGCTACTACTCCGCGTACCTCACGGTGAAGCTGGAGAGCTCCGCCACGCTCTATCTCTTCAACCACCTGCAGCACCTGCCGGACCGCTTCTTCTCCCGGCGTCAGGTGGGTGAGCTCACCAGCCGCTTCGACGACGCGAAGGCGGGCATGGCCCTGGTGCTGGGGTTGATCCGGCTCGTCTTCTCGCAGCTCACCTTCCTGGTCGTCATCCCCTTCACCCTGGCGTCGCTGCACTGGGAGCTGGCGCTGGCGGCCGTGGCCACGCTGCCCTTCGTGGTGGCGGTGCCGCTCGTCATCGGCCGCGCCATGGGGATGGCCTGGCAGGAGGTGATGGGCGTGCACGGCGCCCTCCAGGCGCTCCAGGTGGAGACGCTGCGGCAGAGCCGCACGACGAAGGTGCTGGCGCTGGAGCCGTTCATCTACCAGCGCGCGGCGGGGCTGATGCGGTCCGTGCTGCGGGCGCACCTGCGGGCCCACGGAGTGGAGGGGCTGATGCGGCTGTTCGAGCGCACGGTGGAGGCCGCGCAGACGGCGCTGTTCACCTGGCTGGGCTGGCGGCTCATCATCCAGGGGAAGCTGACGCTGGGCGGCTTCGTGGCCTTCGTGGCGTATGCCGCGTACCTGCGCGGGCCGGTCATCGAGGCCATCGGCTTCGTCACCGGCCTGCAGCAGCGAGGGGTCCACCTGCGCCGCTTCTTCGAGTACCTGCACGAGGCGCCGGAGCAGGACCCGGCCCGCTCGCTGACGCCGCCGGCTCCGCTGACCCAGCGGCTCTCTGGCGGGGTGGAGCTGGAGGACGTGTCCTTCGGCTACCTGCCCGGGCAGGACGTGCTGCGCGAGGTGAGCGCGCGCATCCGGCCTGGCGCGGTGGTGACCATCGTTGGCTCCAGCGGCTCCGGGAAGACGACGCTCGCGAGGATGCTGACGCGGCTGGAGGAGCCGGGCCGGGGGCGCGTGCTGTTCGACGGGAAGGACGCGCGGACGCTGGAGCTGTCCGACCTGCGCCGGCAGCTCGCGGTGGTGTGGCAGGACGTGGAGCTGTACCACGGCACCGTGCGCGACAACCTCACCCTGGGGCTCCCCGCCGTGAGCGAGGAGGACCTGCGGCAGGCCGTGCGGCTGTGCGCGCTGGAGTCCGTCCTCGCCGCGCTGCCGCAGGGCTTCGACACGCCGGTGGCCGAGGCGGGCGCGAGCCTCTCTGGCGGACAGCGGCAGCGGCTGGCGCTGGCCCGGGCGGTCTTGCGCGACGCGCCCGTGCTGTTGTTGGACGAAGCCACTTCGCAGCTCGACGTGGAGACGGAGTCCGCCATCGTGCGGGCGCTGCTCGCGCGGGCCCGGGAGCGCGGACAGACGGTGGTGTTCATCACGCACCGGCTGGCCAACGCGCCCCTGGCCGACGAGGTGTGGATGCTCGCGGGAGGCCGGCTGGTGGGACAGGGGCCGCACACGGAGCTGCTCGCACGCTGCGCGCCGTATCAGCGGCTGTTCCGTGCGGGCATGGGCGAGGCGGACGCCGCCTGACGCGGCGGAAAGGAAGGGTCCCGGTCATGGCGAACGAACTCCCACGCCCCACCGCGCAGCCGCTGCCCTCGCGGCTGCCGCTCCTGGAGGACCCGGACCACGCCGGCCTCTTCGTCGTGCGGCGCATTGGCACGCTCACGTTGCTGCTCATTTTGGTGCTCGGCGCGGGGATGGTGCTCGCGGGTTCGCTCGTGCACCTGACCGTGTCCGTTCCGGACGCCGTCCCGCCCCGCACGGAGTCCGTGTCGCTGGGCACCTATGTGTTCCGGCAGCTGAAGCTCTGGAGCCCTTCGCGCCCGGGAGGCACCTCGCCGTGAAGAAGGTGGGCATCATCGACAGCGGCGTGGAGGTGGCCTTCCTGCGCGAGCACGCGATGCACCTCGCGGGAGCGGCCACCTTCTCGCTCGACCTGGACGCGCAGGTGCTGGAGGCGCGCGCCTACGAACGGGAGGAGCTGGAGGCGTGGCGGGACGGCACGGGCACGCTGGACATGGAGGACACGCACGGGCACGGCACGGCCGTCCTGAGCATCCTCTACGACCAGGTCCGTCCCTGGCCGGACGTGGAGGTCTACGTCGCCCGCGTCCTCGACCAGAACATCCGAGGACACTCGCTGTGCCTCGTGGAGGCGATGGGGTGGATGCTCGATGAGGTGGGCGTGGACGTGCTCAACCTGAGCCTGGGCACGACCCACCGCGCGCTGGAGGCATCCATGCGGGAGGTCACGAACCGCGCGGCGGCACGGGGCGCCATCATCGCCTCGTCCGCGGGCGGCATGCCCACCCTGCCCGCGCAGCTGGAGTCCGTGGTGTCCGTGGGCGACCCCGCCCTCATGGAGCGCGTGGGCGCGGACGTGAAGGTGGACCACGTCGTGAAGGAGCGGGAGGTGAAGCTCTACATGGGCGGCCACTGGATGCAGGTGCCCATGACGACCAGCTTCGCCTGCGCGGTGGCGGTGGCCGAGGTGCTGCGCGAGGGGCCTCCGCCTGGATGGCGGCGCAAGCCCGGCTGAGGCAGCTCACTGCGCGGGTGCGCCCTGGGTGGGCGGCGTCACCTCCGTGGCCACATCGCCCAGGTCCAGCACGTCACCGTCCTTCATCTTCAACGGCCGGCGCAGACGCCCCTGCGAAGAGCCGCCCAGGATGAGGAGGACGCGCTCGCCCGCGCGCACCCCGCCGAGCGAGAAGCGGCCCTCCGCGTTGGAGACGTGCTCCAGCAAGGGTTGCTCCCCCTCGATGAAGACGAACGCGCCGGAGACGGGCGCCTTCGTGGCCCCGTCCACCACCCGGCCCCGAACGGTGCCGGAGGCCTCCAGGGGAATGTCCACTTCGAGCACCGCGCCCGTGGTGGGCGAAGCCGTGATCTCACCAATGGAACCGTCCACCGTGCGCGCCGTCAGCTTCACGGGGTCGGGCGGGACGTCGCGCAATTCGAAGCGGTCGCCGGAGAACTCGAAGGGGCCTCCGCCCTTGGAGAGGTAGCCCCTCTGGAGTTGGAGGGAGAGGGTGAAGCCGCGAACGGGCTCGCCCTTGCGCACCACGCGGCCGCGGAGGAAGGCCGCGGGCATCAGCCGAACCACCACCTCCTTTTCGAGCGTGACGGGCACGGGCGCGCTCGAGCGTCCTCCATTGCGCGCGCCCAGCAGCACGCGGTTCGGGATGGAGAAGCCCGGTCGGAAGGAAACGGCGAAGCGCCCCTCCTCATCCGAGGGTGTCATCGACAGGGGGGTGCCATTTCCTTCCGCGGCCGTGAGGGTGATGACGGCATGGGGCGACGGCGAGCCATCCTGCTCCAGGACGACACCCCGGAACGCGCGCTCCTCGGGCGGTTCCTCCCAGATGAACTCGATCTGGGCCGTCCGTCCCGCCTCCACGCGCACCTGCTCTGGCTTGCCCTGAGCGAAACGGCCGCGCGCCGAGAGCGTGACCGTGTAGGCGCCAGCGGGAAGGGTCATCCGGAAGACCCCGTCCGCGCCCACGTCGGCACTGCCGAGGATCATCCCCGTGGCCCCCGGCTGCCTGTCCGCCATGGCCGTCACCTCCAGCTGACCCTCCGAGAGGTCTCCACGGGCCGCGCGCACCCTGCCCTCGAGGGTCCCCGTGCCATCCAGGGTGAAGTCCGCCCGGGCCGTGCGGTTCTCCTCCACGGAGACGGTCTGGCGGATGCCCGCCGTCGTCCCATCCTGGCTCGCGGAGAGGGACAGGATGCCCGTGGCGATTCCCTCGAGCCGGTAGTGGCCGTCCGCGTTCGTGCGGGCCTCGATGGAGCTCAACTCCATTCCGCGGCTCCAGCCGCTGACGCCGGAGATCCGGGCCGCGGCCACCGGCGCTCCGTTCCGGTCTCGCACCTGGCCCTCCACCGCGCCGGTGCCCGAGAGCTGAAGTTCCACGGGAAAGCGTTCGCCCTGCCTGACCGTCAGGCCCCGGCGCATGGCGGGCGAGTAGCCCGAGGCCGTGACCTTCGCGTCGTAGCCGCCGGGGGCAAGCCCCCGCACGAGGAAGTGCCCCTCCGCGTCCGACACGGCGACGCCGGGGTCCGCGTCCCCGCCGGAGCGGCTGACGTCGACGCGCGCTCCCTCCACCGGCTTGCGCGAAAGCGCCTCGACGACGCGGCCCTCCAGCACCGCGCCCGGTCCCAGCTGGATGCGCACGTCGCGCACGGTGCTGCCCGCGGCGCAGAGCACTGGCAGGTCAAGCGCGCCGGACTCCTCGCCGCGCCGCGCGGACAGGAGATGGGAGCCGGGCTCCACCTCCACGGAGAAGCCACCCTGCGCACCCGTCGTCACCACCTGCGAGGCGCTGCCGCCGACCCGCACCTCGGCGTCCGCGGCCGGCAGGCCCTTCGAGTCCACGACGAAGCCCTCGATGACGCTCGCCAGCCGGAGCGCCAGCGTCAGCGGGCCTTCCGTGGGGATGAGCAGACGGCCCAGCACCAGGCGCGCGTAGCCGGGGGCGCGGGCCTCCAGCTTGTAGGTGGCCGGGGTGAGTCCGTCGATGCGGAAGTTCCCCCGCTCGTCGCTCGTGGCATAGACGCGCTCGTCGTCGGGAGCATCCGGGCGCTGCCAGGTCTCCAGGTCATGGGCGTGCGCCGTGAGGACGATCTCCACGAGCGGTAACGGTTCATTCGTTCCGCGCACCACCGTGCGGCCCGCGAGTGATTGCGCGGGCTCCAGGGAGATCCGCAGCGCCGTGCGCGACTCGCCGAGCGGGCGGGACACGTCATGCAGCAGAGGGGTCCGGCCCGGAGCGCGCACCGCCACGAGATAGCGCCCGGGCCCGGAGGCAAGCCGGACGTGGCCTTGCGGATCCGTGACCCCAGAGCCCATCAGCGTCCAGGTGGACGCCCGCGCCCCCCTTGCGTAGAGCCGCACGGTGGTTCCGAGTGAAGGCTTTCCATCGGACAGCACCTCCACGTCCAGGACGCCATCCGCTTCGCTCGGGGACTGCGACTCCTGGAGCCCCTCCACGGGGCCGGAGCGCTCCGGTGTGGGCACGGTGTTCGCGGGGCGCTTCCGCGTCAGCGTGGCTTCCGCATTGCTCTCCTGCGTGACGGGGCCACCGGAGCGCAGGGCCCAGAACAGCACGAGGCCGCACGCGACCAGGACCGCCACTCCACCGATGAGCCACCTGCGCATGCCCGCCGTCCTCGCCCCCGCCTCCATGGGGCACATGGCCACCAGTATCCCCCGAAGCGGCGCGCGCGTCCCCGCACGGTGAAGCCGTCACGGGTGGAGCCGGCCTCCCGCGAGGAAGATGTACAGCACGCTCACGGCGCCCCCCACGAGCAGTCCCACCAGCAGCAGGATGAGCCAGGAGCTGACGGGCGCGGTGGGCCCCGCGATGGTCTGCGTCTTCCAGCGCTCGGTGTCGGCGGCCACGGCTTCCAGTTGCTGCTCCAGCCGCGCGATGTCTCCGTGCCTGGCGTCCAGTTCGGCACGGACCCGCGTGAGCTCGGCGTCGGCTTCAGTGCTGGGATTCTCCATGCGTTCCATGGGCGAAGCTCCTTGGGGCTACGGAACCGGGAAGGTGGGCGGAGGTCCGCTGTCCCACGCTGGCTTGTACGTGGGACTGGAGGCCTCCGGAGGCATCCTGCCGCCTCCCCAGACGACGGCCCACTGGAGCAACACCCCTCCCAGCACTACCCCCACCACGAACGCGACGATTCGATACTCCGAAGCCGGCCGGGGCTCCTTCACGGCCCGCGCCTGCCACTTGCGGGCCTCTCGGGAGCGCGCCTCCAGGGTCTGCTCCAACTCCTGCACCTTGCGCCGCGCGGCCGCCAGCTCCACCTGCGCGCGCTCAAGCTCGCTCCGGACCTCATGACCGGAGCGGCCGACCCCACCCTGGACGCGTTCCACGGACCGCACCTCCCTGTGCAGCGAGCCTACCGCAGGGCCCCGCCGTAGCGGGAATCCCTACCGGGCCACCGGCCGGAACCACGTGGGCTCGGAGCGGACCGTCGTGCCGCCCGTGAACATGCCTCCGGCGAAGAAGGCGTCCTCGAAGAAGTGGTACGGGTGGACGAGCTCCGGGCGGCTGACGGCCTCCAGCTTCGCGGCGAGCGCGTCGGGGATCCGCACGTCGAGCGCACGCAGGTTCGCCTCCAGCTGCTCCATCCGCGTCGCGCCGATGATGGTGAACGCCACGCCGGGCCGGCGCGTCACCCACGCGAGCGCCACCTGCGCGGGCGAGCGGTCCAGCTCCGTCGCCACCTCGCGCAGCACGTCCACGATGGCCCAGTTGCGCTCGGCGAAGAGCTTCTCGAAGCCCGGGTTGCCCCCGCCCTGGATGGATGGCAGCCGTCCCTCGCCCTTCGCATGTGTGCCCTCGCGGGTGTACTTGCCGGACAGGAGTCCCGACGCCAGCGGGCTCCAGGGCGTGATGGACGCGCCCAGCGCCAGCGCCGCGGGGATGTGCTCGCGCTCGATGAGCTGGCGCGGGAGCTGCTCCCCCGCCGCTGAAATGAGCCTGGCCGCTCGACTCCCGCTCGGGCAGGCGGGCATGCTGCGCGTCGCTGAGTCCCCTTCTCGTGGACTGTTATGGCGGAAGTCGGGCCGGTCCCACACCGAAAGGACAGGAACATGGCGCAGCACGGACAGCGTGTCGGTCTCTTCATGGCGCTCACGATGGCGGCGGCCCTGCTGGGCGCTCCCGCCCACGCGGCGAACACGGCGAAGAAGCCCAAGCCCTCCACTTCCGCGAAGGCGGACGCCGGAGTCGAAGACAAGGACGCGGGCACGGCCGCCACGCCGGAGAAGGACACCACCGCGTCCGAGGGCGCCGGCCGCTGCACGGGCAAGGCGAACTTCTGTGGCGTCTTCTCCCAGATGTACTGCAGCAGCCAGCCTGGATGTGCCTACATGTTCGGGTCCAATATGTGCGGCGGCGTGGCCATCGCGTGCGAGAAGGCCACCAACGAAGCGTTCTGCAAGAAGATCAAGGGCTGCTCCTGGAAGTAGCCCTCTCGCACTGCCGGGGGACTCCATGCCGAAGCGCGAATTCGACGAGGGCATCGACACCGCGACCCTCCCCCGCATCTCCATCCTGTTCATCCCCTTCGACGCGGCGAAGAAGTTCTACAAGGCCAACACCGCCAAGGGCGTGAAGGGGCTGAGCGCGACGCTGGATGACACGGGGGCGCGGGTGGACGGGGCGAACCTCGCGAACCCGCTCGTCCCCAGCATGGCCTCCAGCGCGTTCCTGCAGGGGCCGGACATCGCAGCGAAGCTCGCGGACATCGTGGAGCAGGAGTGCGACCTCATCCGCAACATGCACGTCCGCGACGCCGACTATGACGACAACCTCCAGTCATGGTTGGCGAGCAACGGCCCCCAGGCGGCGGACACGTCCCAGTGGAGCGACCGGCGCAAGAGCCGCATCGAGCGGAACCTGCGCGGCTACAAGCACTACCCCGTCTTCATCTTCCTGTCGGAGAACCCCACGGGTTCGCCCTTCCCGGACCGCATCGACGTCCCGGGCCTGGGCATGTCCTACGTGCGCAAGCACCTGATTGACGACGCGACGGTGAAGGGAATCAAGCACGTCAACGAGATTGCCCTCTACCTGCGCGAGGACATCGACGGACAGTTGGACAACGTGAAGGAAGACGGCTTCTACCTGGAGGCCACCACGCTCACGCGGAAGACGGCGTCCATCCAGACGAAGCTGAAGTCCAAGGACGAGTACATCCTCAAGGTGACGCTCGGGAACCGGTATGGCTACTCGGTGACGGTGGCCGGGGTGCACCTGCGCGCGTCGCTGACCGGCTCCAACCCGCATGAGCGGCAGGTGGAGCGCAATGCCTTGCAGGCCTTCTGCAAGACCGAGGGCATCCAGGTGATGGTGGGGGACTTCAACATGGACCTCCAGGAGACGGCCCAGGGCAGCCGGGGCGTCTTCTTCGACGGCCGGCCGGAGACGCAGCCCACGTACATGCTGGCCCACAAGAGCAGCGAGGCCATCCCGCTCTTCCAGCAGCAGTATTCGAACTCCGCCGGCAACGCCCACTACATGGGCTACTACCAGGCGGACACGGAGCACCTGGAGCTGTCCGGTCCCGGCATGTTCGGCCTGATGGGCGCCAGCGGCTCCCGGCACCTGAAGTCCGAGGGCAAGTACTACTCGGACCATCCGTCCATCTACCTGCAGGTGAAGTCCACGCGCCTGACCGACGAGGCGCGGGACAAGATCTTCCGCCGGAAGATCTTCCGCATCGTGAAGCCCAAGCAGTAGGGCTCCGTTCGCGTCAGTACACGTAGGGCGTTTTGCGCGCCCACTCCGTCTTGCCGTATTGCTTGTGGAGGTACGCGAAGGCCTTCTTCGCCTCCGGGGTGTTCTGGCCGCAGCCCCGCTTGCTGGAGCGGACCGCGCGGAACAGCGCGATGGGCGAGCGCGGATCCTCCGGGTGCGCCTTCGCCCAATCCAGCGCCACGCCGGAGAAGAAGGCCACGGAGGAGCCCGCCTCGTTGAGGGCCTTCCACTCCGCGGCGGCGTCCGTCCGCTCCTCTTGGCTCGCGAACGGGAGCGGCGTCTTCAGCGGATCCTCCAGGTTCTTCGGCCCCGGCACGCACCAGCCGTTGCGGTACCAGCTCAGGTCCTCGGTGAGGTCCAGCTTCGGGGAGGCGTTGGCCAGCCGGTCCCTGGCGGGCTCCAACCTCGCGGAGACGACCGGCAGTCCCATGATCAACAGCCGCGCGTCGAACTGGCGCTCCTCCGCCGTGGGCCGCGCCACGATGGCCAGCAGCTCCGCGCGGGCCTTGGGCTCCGTCTCAGCGAGCGTGGTCGCCTGGGCCTTGAGCATGGCGTCATCCCCCACCACCGCGGCGCGGGCGAACACGGCCCACGACAGCTGCCGGCGCAGCTCGGGGGTCAACGACGGAAGCGCGGCCCACTCGCGCAACCGGCGCGTGGGGACGTGGGACTCCAGGAAGGTGGCCCGCGCGGCGCTGAGTCCCATGGGTGCGCTGCCGTCCTGCTGGGGGGCCAGGACGGACTCCTCCACCAGGAACTGGGCCGCGTTGCGCAGGGCCTCGTCCCAGCCGTTCGCCAGGTGCAGCCGCTCCTCTCGCAAGGCGTTGTCCGTGGAGAGCTGGTCGCGCACCTGCTCCGGGGGAATGGCGTCCAACCGCGCCCGGGCCTCCGCCAGCTGTCCCCGCTCCCGCAGCAGCTGCACGGAGCGCCACGCGAGCGTCATGCCCGCGGGAGACTCCACCGGCACCTTCCCCGCGTCCGCGAGCAGCGTGGACACCTCCGGCGAGTCCGCGCGGGCCGACAGCAGCGCGAGCACGAGCCAGGGCTGATTCCCGGACTTCTTCCAACGGGCCACGGCGGTGCCGTAAGCCTTCGCGGGCCACGGCGCCTCCGGAGCACCGGGCTCCTCGGTGATGGGGGTGGACATGAACCGGAGCCACTCGAAGAGCTCCGCCGCGCGAGGCTTCAGCCCTGGGCAGGTGACGGCGTTGCCCTCCGCGTCGGCCCCTAGAGAAAGGCCGGCCAGCTCCGACTCCAGTCCAGAGCCCGTCCCCTTCTCCAGCACCCGCGAGAACAGCTCGCACCGCCAGGTGGCCGGCGACAGGCGCAACCGCACGAGGGACAGCAGGCGCCGCGCGGGCCCGTGCACCTCGCGCAGCTTCGGATCCGCGAGCACCTTCTGGATGGCCTCCTCCGCCTTGGTGAAGCGCGCGAGCGATGCCTCGTCCACCTTGCGCACCTCGTAGTAGTCGTCCGGCTGTAGGAACAGCGCCTCGCGAACGCGGGTGCGGGCCACGAGGTACGCGGCGAGGACCCGGTAGGGCGAGTCCGCGGTGCTGGCGATGTTCTGGAAGGCCTCCGCCGCCGCGTCGAACTTCCCGCAGTACAGGTGCATGGCCGCGGCCTGGTAGTCGCGCTCGGCCTGTCTGCGCGTCTTCTCCCGGGGCGTCAGCGACTCCTCGATGCCCGGCGCCGGGTCGGCCAGGGTGCAACCCTTGCTGAAGACGTTGTCCTGGTTGCCCACCCACTCCTTCAGCAGGGCCGGACGCTGCTTCCATTCCTTCGCGAGCGCGCGGGCCGTGACCGCGGCGTGCAGGAAGGCATCACCGTGGATATAGGCGTCGTTGGAGGCGTACACCAACTGGTTGGCGTCCACCTGCGGCAGGTCCTTGGCGGGCACGACCTCCTGCCGGACGGCGGTCCATTGATCACGGGCCCAGCTCGGGTCGGGCCCATAGCGGCCCTCCGCGTCCGTCCAACCCACCACCAGGTGCTTCTGCTCATCCGCCGTGGTGGGGATGCCCATCATCGAGCGAAAGGCGAAGGCGAGGTACGGCGGGTCGAACGTACGGCGGAGGATGCCCAGGCGTCCGGCGGCGTAGTTGCTGAAGGGCCGGTCAGGATTGTCCACGACGGAGAAGCGGGGCGCGGGCCCGAAGTCGGGTCCGCAGGCATCGGCGATGACGGGAGGAAGCAGCACCGCGAGGCCCACGAGCCCCAGGACTGTTCTTGCGTTCTTCATGGTCGGGTCTCCGCCACGGCGCGAGCGAACGCATCGGGCGTCCACGGCCGGGGGTTGAAGAGATAGAGGGTCGAAACGCCGGGAGGCACGGGCTGCCACTCGTCCATGGCCAGCCCCATGCTTCCCGAGCACGGAAGAGGCAGGCCGCGCGCGAAACGAGCACGCCAGACCGGCCCGTCCGGGCCCATGCGGAAGAGCTGCGGCACCACTTCGTCCACGGGCGCGCGGGCAATCCAGCTGCCAGACACACACCACGACGCGAGCCCCGTGATGGACAGCGGCATCCCCGGAGGCAGGCGCGCGCGCAGCCGCTGGAGCAGGTCGACGTAGGCGTCGTATTCCGAAGCGCGGGCATCGAAGTCGAGTTGCAGCGCCGTCACGTCAGGGCGGCGTCGCGCGAGCGCATCCAGGCTCCCGGCCAGCGACTCCAGGCGCTCCGGACCGAAGCGCGCGAGCGAGCTCCCCGGAAGCATCTGCAACCGCACGGTGGCCTTCAACGCGGTACCAAGAGGAACCCGGAGCGGCTGCCTGCGAGGCACCAGGTGCTCGTCCTCTTCGGTGAGATCAATCGTCGCGAGCAGGAAGGCGACATCCACCGCGCGGCCTTCCAGGAAGCCCAGGTCCTCCGGCCGCTCCCACGCCCAGAGGACGAGCCGAGGCGGCGACGACACTGGCGGCGGCGTGGCCACGGAAAGCGGCAGGCACAGCAGCGTGAGGACAGCAGTGGCCCGCAGGCCGCGCCGTGGGCCGGGTGCCGCGTGCGAATGAGACTGTTCGGGGAGCATCGCGGCCAGGAAGCCACGGCCGGGCACCCTGCCCGGCCGGCACTGCGACACATAGCAACCCACGCGCCACCCGGTCATCCACGCGCGCTTGCGCCTACGGCTCAGGTCGTCCCGGTCGTGGCGCGAACTCCGACGCAGCGGGTGCCGCGCCCACCGCCCGCCTCACTTCCCCGCCTTGACCCCCAGCATCCGCAGCGCCAGCTCCGCGTGCAGGTCCGCCAGCGTGTCCACGTCGAGCGCGGGCGTGGGTTCGAACCAGTAGGGCAGCCGCAACCCCATGGCGGAGATGGCCGCGGCGACGACGCCCGCGTTCGGCACGGAGAACACGCCCTGCGCGCGCCCCCGCTCGATGACCGCCATCAGCAGCGCGGACGACTGCTCCCGCAGCGCCAGGGACGGCGCCGCCAGCTCCGGCGGCAGCGCATGGATTTCGTCGTTCACCACCACGGCCAGCTGCGGATGGGTCGCGTGCAGCTGCGTGTGCGCCCGGACCAGGGCCCGGAGCTGCTCCACCGGCTTCGCCCCCGCGCCGAGCAGCGCCGTGCGCAAGCCCTCGTGGTGCGCCTCGTGCCCCAGCCGCACCAGCTCCGCGAGCACGTGCTCCTTGGAGGGGAAGTGCGCGTAGAGCGCGCTGGGCCGCAGCTCCAGCTCCTTGGCCAGGTCCCGGATGGACGCGTCATGGAAGCCCCGGCTCGCGAAGAGCTGGAGCGCCGTCTCCAGGATGCGGCGACGCGTGCCGTCAGCCAGCGCCGAGGCCGGAAGCACCGCCTTGCGCGCACGAAGACGGGACGGGGAGGAAGACGCCATGGGGGCCACCTTGAAAAACGAACGGTCGTTCAGCTACGGTTCCACCGACCCTGGAAGCGTAGTCCAACCCCTCTCTGAACGGTCGTTCACCCGACGATGCCCACGTTCTCCCTTCCCGACGGCGTCACCCTGCACCTCCAGGAGTCCGGCGAGGGAGCGCCCATCCTGCTCCTCCACGGGCTGGGTTCGTCCGGCAGCGACTGGGAAGCGGTGGCGCCCCGGCTGTCCGCGCATCACCGCGTGCTGGTGCCGGACGCCCGAGGCCACGGTCAGAGCGACAAGCCGGCGGGCGCGTATGGCGTGGCCCTCTTCGCGCGGGACATCGCCGCGCTGTGTGACGGGCTGGGGCTGAAGCAGGTGCACGTCGTCGGCCTGTCCATGGGCGGGATGATGGGCTTCCAGCTGGCGGTGGACCGGCCGGACCTGGTGCGCAGCCTGACCGTGGTCAACAGCGGGCCGGACATGGTCGCGCGCACGTTCCGCCGGAAGATGGAGTTCGCGGCGCGACTGCTGGTGTTGCGCCTGCTGGGTCCCCGCGGGCTGGCGAAGCGCGTGGCCCCCAGGCTGTTCCCAAAGCCGGAGCAGGAGGCCCTGCGCCAACGGGCCATCGAATCCCTGGGCGCCAACGCGCCGGACGTGTACCTGCGCGCGACGAAGGGGCTCGTCGGGTGGAGCGTCCAGGACCGGCTGAAGGACATCGCCTGTCCCGTGCTCGTGCTGCACTCCGAACGGGACTACACGCCGCTGTCCACGAAGCAGGCCTACGTGGGCCAGCTCAAGGACGCGTGGCTCCAAGTGCTGACGGATTCCGGGCATGCCGCGCCCGTGGATCAACCCGGACAGGTCGCTGACGCGGTGGAGCGGTTCCTCCGGGAAGTCGAGTCACCCGGGCGCATGACGCGTCCTGGCTGAAGCAGGAGGCAGACACATGTCGGTGACTCGGAAGGTCCAGGCCATGTCTCGCATGGCGGTGGCGGTGTGCGCGCTGTTCGCCGTGTTGGGAACCACCCAGGCCCGCGCGGGAGAGTGGGTCCACGGCGTCTATTCGAACGTCTGGGGCACCCGGAGCTACCAGCTCTGGGTCCCCACCGGCTACCAGCCCGGTGAGCCGCTCCCGCTCGTCGTGGGGCTGCATGGCTGTCTTCAGAACCCGGACCAGTTCGCGGGCCTGTCGCGGCTGAACGCGAAGGCGGACGCGGAGAAGTTCCTGGTGCTCTATCCCAACCAGGCGATGTTCGCGAACGGCACCCAATGCTGGAACTTCATGTTCTCCTCCAACCAGGAGCGAGGCATTGGCGAGCCGTCGATCATCGTCGGCATGGTGGACCAGGTGAAGAGCCACTACGCGGTGGACTCGCGCCGCGTCTACCTGGGCGGCGTCTCCGCGGGCGCGGTGATGACCAGCATCCTGATGGCCTGCTACTCGGATGTGTTCACCGCGGGCATGGTGGGCGCGGGCGCCATGTACAAGGCGGCCACCACGGCGTCCGGCAGCCTCTATGCCATGACGTTCGGCAGCATCTATTCGCCGGATGACCGGGGCTATGACGCGTGGGCGTGCTCGGGCAAGCCGCGCCGGAAGGTGCCGGTGCTCGTGGTGCACGGCACGTCCGACGACGTCGTCAATTCCGTCAACGGCCAGCAGACCGCACGCCAGTTCGTCCAGACGAACGACTACGGCGACGACGGCTCCAACAACAACAGCGTGTCCAACACCCCGGCCCGGACGACGTCCGCTGTTTCACCGGGAGGCCGCAAGTACACCGTGAGGGATTACGTCTCCAACGGCGTGCTCCTGGTGCAGCACATCGAAATCCAGGGCATGGGTCACGCATGGCCCGGCGGTGACGGCGCCTTCCCGTTCGCGGACCCGGCGGGTCCCGACGGAACCACCATCATGTGGGACTTCTTCAAACAGCACTCCCGCTGAAGGGGCGCGGTCCGTCCGGCGGCTCCCGGACTACCCGGGAAGACGTGGACAGCCCATCAGCCGACATGTTGAGCTTGGGTCAAAGGCATCCATCGCCCGTACGCCCGAGACGCCGGCCCCATGTCCTTCTTCGAAGTGCTTTCACCGGTTCCACAGAAGATGGACATGGGGGGCGACCTCCCCCTGCGCTTCCGCACGCGTCCGCTGCTCGGCCAGGTCGTGTGGCCGCTGCTCGGGCTGGTGCTGCTGGTCGTGCTCCCCGTCGCCTACGCACTGGACCAGGGCCTGTCCCTGGCCCTGCTGCGCGAGCAATGGATGCTGCCGCTGGTGGGCGTCCTGGGCCTGTTCGTGACCGGGACGCTCATCGTGCGGTGCGTGACGACCCGCTTGGAGGTGTTGGTGACGGCCTCGGAGGTGTCGCTGCGCGGTGGAGGGGCCCTGAGCGCCTTCACATGGAACGAGCCCCTGGATCACTACGCGGGCCTCGACTGCGAGCGGCGCCACCACCCGGACTGGATTGGCGCGCAGGACGAGTACGGCATCGCGCTGACGCACCGGAAGGACCCCGAGCGGAACGTCGTCGTGCACTGGGGCCGCGATGCCCGGCGCTTCGAGGACCGGCTCGCGCGCTACGCCCAGCTCCTCCGGCTCCCCGTCCGCCGGGAGCAGCGCGCGCCCATCGCGCAGCCGCGCGTCGCCCGGAGGTAACCGCTCCCACTCCGCCTCCTCTCCCGCCACGGGCGTCCCTTGACGCGTCGGATATTCCCGACGTATCAATCCGGGCCATGTCCGAACCGGATGTCTTTTCGGCGCTCTCCAATCCGGTGCGCCGGGAAATCCTGCTGCAGCTGCGCAAGGGGCCTCGCGCGGTGAACGACCTGGCGAGCGGCTTCAACCTGGGCCGGCCCGCCGTCTCCGAACATCTCCAGGTCCTGCGCAAGGCGCGTCTCGTCCGCGAGGAGCCGCGCGGCCGTGAGCGCTACTACCACCTGGATCCGCGTCCGCTGTCGGAGGTGGACGACTGGCTCAAGGCCTTCACGCACTACTGGAAGCAGCGGCTCGCCGCGCTCGAGGACGTGCTCGACGAGGAGTCACGCAAATGAATCCCCCCGCCGTCATCCAACTGGACCACGTGTATGCCCATCCGCCCTCCGCCGTGTGGAAGGCTTTGACGGACCCGGCGCTCCACGCGAAGTGGTGGGCCGCGGGCGACGTGCGCCCCGTCGTGGGCCACCGCTTCACGCTCGACATGGGCGCCTGGGGTCAGCAGCCCTGCGAGGTGCTCGCGGTGGAGCCGGAGCGGCTGCTCCAGTACCGCTTCGCCACGGGGACGCTCGACACGACCCTCACCTGGCGGCTCGCGCCGGAGGGAACGGGGACGCGGCTCACGCTCGTCCACGAAGGCTTCAACCTGGACTCGCCCATGGGCCGCCGGGCCTTCGAAGGGATGAAGCCGGGCTGGCCGGGGGTGCTCGCACGGCTGGGCACCGCGCTCGGCGCCTGAGTGCCCGCCCCCTGAGACGAGGCGTGGACGCACGGGGGGAACGCGGATACAAGGCCGCCGAATGGAGGCCGTACCCGTGAAGAAGCCCACCCTCGTCACCGAAATCTCGAAGGAGTTCACCTTCGAGGCCGCGCACCGCCTGCCCAACGTTCCGGAAGGGCATAAGTGCTCGCGGGTGCACGGCCACAGCTACCGCATCGAAATCACCCTCCGCGGCCCCGTGCATCCGCAGTTCGGGTGGATCGTGGACTTCGCGGAGCTGAACGCCGCCTGGCAGCCGCTCCACGCCCAGCTGGACCACCGGCTGCTCAATGACGTCCCCGGCCTGGAGAACCCTACGAGCGAGCTGCTGGCCGCGTGGCTCTTCGAGCGCGTGAACGTGCCCGGCACCACCGTCGCGCGCATCCGCGTGGCGGAGACCTGCACGTCCTCGTGCACCGTCTACGCCGCGGAAGGCTGAAAGCCGGCTTCAGCGCTCTATCTGGCCCAGGTTGGCGTGGATGACCGCGCCATTCAGGACCGGGGTGGTGGCGCAGAGGTAGAGCACGCCGGCGATCTCCTCCGGCGTGATGAGCCGCCCGAACGTCGTCATCCCCGCCACGCTCGCCCGGACCGCGGGGTCCGTTCCCATGTGCTCGCGGAGCATCTCCGTGTCCGTGAAGCCGGGGCAGACGCAGGCGGTGTGGACCTGGGTCCCCGCCAGGTCCTGGCAGGTGGCCCGCATCATCCCGATGAGCGCATGCTTGGTCGTCACGTAGGACGCCACGCCCTTCACGGCCTTCTCCCCCAGCGTGGATGACACGTAGAGCAGGGACGAGCCGTCCGTGAGCAGCGGCCGCGCCAGGCGGTTGAGCACCAGAGGGGCCACCACGTTGACCTCCAGCACGCGGCGCAGGTGGTCCGCGTCCATGGTCAGCGCGTCGTCGTGCTCGTAGAGGGCGGCGTTGTGGATGACGGACAAGCGCCCCTGCCCGGCGCCGTCGCGCAGCGCCGCTTCGACCGCGGGCTCCCAGCCCGGTACGGCCAGGTCCACCGGCACGTTGACGACGCCCAGCACGGTGCAGGGGCTTCGCGACACGTTGATGACGCGCCAGCCCTCCTTGCGAAACCGCTCCGCCGCCGCACGGCCAATGCCCCGGCTGGCGCCGGTGATGAGGACCTGATCAGACATCGCGTTTCCACTCCCAGGAGGCCCACTGGCCAGGGCCCGAAGCGCACTTCACCACCAGCCCGGTGATGTGGTCGCGAGCCATGCCGCTGCCGTCGCCCACCAGTTCCTCGCCGAAGACGCGCGCCAGCTCCTCCAGCGACACGTTGGCCACCGGGAGCACCGTGACGTCGCGCGCGAGGAAGCGCAGCTCCTCGCCGTTGAAGTGCGCCACGTGGTTGCCCTTTTCGTCCCGCTCCAGCCGCAGGTGCTTGGAGCGGCTGGGGAGGAAGAACGTCTCGTTCCAGGACTTGCAGCGGTTGATGATGGCCTGCTTGAGCGGGCCGTAGTCCGACAGCAGGCCATCGTCGGCCACCTCCCCCGTCAGCGCGACGTAGACGGAGAAGTTGTGCCCATGCAGGTTCTCGCGGTGCGTGGCGGAGAAGATGGTGAAGTGCCCCGCAGAGAACTTCATCTCTTCCTTGTGCAGTTCGAGGGTCGTGGTGCGCGGAGCCATGGGATGGCCCAGGGCATACCACCCAGGGCCAAGGCCGGACTAGAAGAGGAAGTCCGTGGTGAGGAAATCCGACTCTCTGCGCGTCAGGATGGATTGGACGAGCGCGGTGTTGTCCGGCGTCGTCTTTGTCGCCACCAGCGTGCGGATGGAGAACACCCGCAGCGCGTCCGCCACGGACAGCGTCCCTTCCGCGGAGTCCTTGCGGCCGTTGAACGGGAACGTGTCCGGCCCGCGCTGGCACTGGCAGTTGAGGTTGATGCGGCCCACCTGGTTGGAGAACGCGTCGATGAACCGCCCGACGCGCGCGGAGTCCTTCCCGAACAGGCTCAGCTGCTGACCGAACTGCGACTCCACCACCAGCCGCACGGCCTCCGCGTCCTCGTCGAAGACCATCACCGGCACCACCGGACCGAACTGCTCCTCCGTGGCGAGCCGCATGTCGCGCGTGACCGGGTACACCACCGTGGGTGAATAGAACGACCGGGCCCCCTGCCCGCCCGTCTGGTTGACCACGCGCGCGCCCTTCGACACCGCGTCGTCCACCAGCCCCTGGAGGTATGTCGCCTTGCCCGGCTCCGGCAGCGGCGAGACGGCGACGCCCGGGTCCCAGGGCATGCCGGGCTTGAGCTTGTCCACGGCGGCGGTGAACTTCGCGAGGAACGCGTCCACGATGTTCCGGTGCACCACCAGCAGCTTGAGCGCCGTGCACCGCTGGCCATTGAAGGACAGCGTGCCGGTGATGCACTCCTTCACCGCGTTATCCAGGTCCGCGTCCTCCAGGATGGTGGCCGGGTTCTTCGCGTCCAGGCCCAGCACGGACTTGAGGCGGTGCGGCCGGGGGTGCATGCGCTTCAGTTCGCTGGCGCCCTTGTTGGTGCCAATGAAGGCGAACAGGTCCACCTGCCCGCTCTCCATCAGCGCGCCCACGGTCTCCCGGCCCCGGCCATAAATGATGTTGATGACGCCGGGCGGGAAGCAGTCCCGGAACGCCTCCAAGAGGGGCCGCACCAGCAGCACGCCGAACTTCGCCGGCTTGAACACCACGGTGTTGCCCATCAGGAGCGCAGGGAAGAGCGTGCTGAAGGTCTCGTTGAGGGGGTAGTTGTACGGCCCCATGCACAGGGCCACGCCCATGGGCGCGCGGCGGATCTGCGCCATGATGCCCTGGTCCTGGACGAAGCGGGACGAGGTGCGATCCAACTCCTTCAGCGCGCGGATGGTCTCCACGATGAGATCCACCGTGCGGTCGAACTCCTTCTCCGAGTCCGGCTGCGTCTTGCCAATCTCCCACATCAGCAGGTTCACCACGGCGGTGCGCTGGGCGCGCATGGCGGTGAGGAAGCGCTCCACGTGCTCGATGCGCTCGGCGACCTTGAGGGAGGGCCAGACGCCCCGGCCGGAGTCGTAGGCCTTCACCGCCGCCGCCAGCGCGTCCAGGGACTCACGCGAGGTGAGCAGCGGGGTCGCGCCAATGACCTTCTGCTTCAGCCCGTCCGGGGTCCGGACGAACACGGGGCTCGCCACCGGGTTGAGCTCACCGGCCCAGGTGCGCAGCTCGCCTCCCACCAGGTACTCGCGCTGCTCCAGATAGGCAGGCAGCCGCACGCCGGGGGGAATCTGCTCTTCGGTGGGAAAGAGGGTGTCGAGTGCCGTCATGGACGGCCTTTCTAATCAGACACCGCGCCCCCGGCACGGTTTCCCTTCATGATGAAACCATGATGAGGAGACGAGCCCCCCATGCGGTTCGATGCGGGGCGCATCTGGATGATGGCTCCACCCTGATGCGCGAGAGGTGGTCCATGCTGAAGTCCCTCCTGAGAAGTGCCCTGCCCCTGCTCTTGATGATGCTCCCCGTGGCCACGCGGGCCCAGCTGGATGCGGGCGCCCCCGCTACGAGCACCATCATCGGCACGGTGCTTGACGACACCACCAAGAAGCCCGTGATGGACGTGGTGGTCTCCGCGACCTCACCGAGCCTGCAGCGTGAGCAGGTGGTCGTCACGGACGCCCAGGGGAACTACCGCATCCCCCGGCTCCCCGCGGGTACGTACACCCTGAGGTTCGAAAAAGAGTCGTTCAAGCCTTTCGCCCGCCCTGAAATCCAGCTGAAGCCCAACCGCACCATCCGACTGAACGTGGAGCTGCTCCCGGAGAGCTGGTCGTCGACGGAAACCATCGTCGGCGCGCCCCCGACCATCGTCGGCGCGCCCCCGACCATCGACGTGGGATCCACGAACCAGGGCGTGTACGTGGACCCGGAGTTCATCAAGCGCATCGCGGTGGTGCGCCCGGTGGGCAAGGGCGGCGCGACGCGCAGCTTCGAATCCCTGGCGGAGCCCAAGCCTGGCAATGGCTACGTGGTGGACGGTCTGAGCACGAACACCCCGTCGGGCGACGGCGACCCAAACAGCACCAACGACCGCGCGCGTGCCCCGTCCTGGGCCCTGCCACACATGCACATCGTCGTCCCGGACGGCACTCCGCAGACGGTGTACCGCGCGCCCCAGGCCTCGGCGGACCCGACGCCGCAGCCCGCGCCGGAGCGCACCGAGGCCCCGCAGGGTCAGCGCTTCTTCGACATGTACTTCAAGGGCTACGGCGTGAACCCCACCGTGGACACCGAGGAGGAGCGCTTCTCCACCTTCTCCGTGGATACGGACACGGCGTCGTACACACTGACGCGCGCCTACCTGGAGCGCGGCGCGCTTCCCGACGAGCAGGCCGTGCGCGTGGAGGAGTTCGTCAACACCTTCGACTACGACTATGCCAACGCTGCGGACGCGCCCTTCAGCGTGAACGTGGAGGGCTTCCCCTCCCCCGCGCGCAAGGGCTACCAGGTGGTGCACATCGGAGTGAAGGCGCGCGACGTGAGCAACGCGCAGCGCAAGCCGTCACACCTGGTCTTCGTCATCGACGTGTCCGGCTCCATGGCCATGGAGAACCGGCTGGGCCTGGTGAAGCGCTCGCTGCGCCTCTTGGTGGACGCGCTGGATGAGCGGGATCAGGTGTCCATCGTCGTCTACGGCGACACCGCCCATCAGGTGCTCGCCCCTACCAATGCCACGCAGAAGGCGCTCATCCTGAGCGCCATCGACAATGTCCAGTCGGAGGGGTCCACCAACGCTCAGGCGGGCATGGAGCTGGGCTACACGCTGGCCGCGAGCCACATGCTCAAGGGCGGCATCAACCGCGTCATCCTCTGCTCGGACGGCGTGGCGAACAACGGCGTCACCGAGGCGGATGGCATCTGGGCGCTCGTGAAGGAGAAGGCGGCGGCGGGCATCACCCTGTCCACCGTGGGCTTCGGCATGGGCAACTACAACGACGTGCTGATGGAGCGGCTGGCCCAGGTGGGTGAGGGCAACTACTCCTACGTGGACAAGCTGGAGGAGGCCCGCCGCATCTTCGTGCAGAACCTCACCGGCACGCTCCAGGTGGTGGCCAAGGACGTGAAGCTCCAGGTGGAGTTCGACCGCAAGACGGTGTCCCGCTACCGCCTCATCGGCTACGAGAACCGGCTGCTCACCAAGCAGCAGTTCAACGACGACCGCGTGGACGCGGGCGAGGTGGGCGCGGGCCACGCCGTCACCGCTCTCTATGAAGTGAAGCTGCGCGACCCGTCGCAGACGAACTTCGGCACGCTGCGCATCCGCTACAAGGCCCCGGAGGGCGGCAGCTCGCGCCTCATCGAGAAGGCCATGCCCATGACGCTCCTGCGCCCCGCCTATGAGAAGGCCGCGTCCCCCACCCGCCTGTCCTACGTGGCCGCCGCCTTCGCGGAGAAGCTGCGCGGCTCCTACTGGGCGCGCCCGCTCACCTACGACGCGCTGGTGTCACTGTGGGAGGAATTGGGCACGCCGCTGAAGTCCCGCACTGACGTGGTGGAGCTGGGCAACCTCATCCGGCTGGCGAAGAAGCTGGACCGCCGCGAGGACCGCTTCGAGTCCTTCGCGCCGGTGCGCACCATGGACGCCGACCGCGTCCCCACCATCAAGTAGGGACTGTCCGGATGCCGCGCAGGCTGCTGCCCACCCTCGTCGCACTCGTGCTCGGCCTCGCCGGGCTCGCGGTCGGCCTGGGCTATCTCCACCGCATCTTCGCCGCCGAACGCGAGGATGCTCGGGCCTCGCTCCGTTCCCGGCGCGAGGCCCTGGAGCAGTACGCCCGCGCGTCGTTGGGGCAGGCGCTGCGAGAGGGACTGGATGCCTCGCGTTCCACGCTCGCCGCGGCGAAGGAGGATCCGCTCGTGGCCACGCCGGGGCTGTACCTGCGGGAACAGGGGGAGCAGGTGCTGCCGCGGCTGGCTCTCTTCGATACGGCGGGGGACTCACCCGCGAAGGACCGCTACGCGCGGCTGCGCGCCGGCACGGAGGTCGCGGACGAGGACGAGGGGCCCTGGAAGGAACGGCTGGAGCGGATGGCGCTGGTGGAGCAGTCGCTGAAGGCGAAGGACCGGCGGGCCACGCTGCTGTCGCTGATGGCGCTGCTCCAGCACCGCGCCCGCTTCGTGCTCGCGTCCACGAGGGA
The DNA here is from genome assembly GCF_003668965.1 of Corallococcus sp. AB030. Taxonomy (NCBI): domain Bacteria; kingdom Pseudomonadati; phylum Myxococcota; class Myxococcia; order Myxococcales; family Myxococcaceae; genus Corallococcus; species Corallococcus sp. AB030. The sequence continues at coordinate 30,915 of NZ_RAWQ01000027.1, read as the reverse complement.
CCTGCCCTCGATGCTGGTGGTGCTGGAGGACGTGGCGGCGCGGGGCGACGTGGTGCCGGACCTGATGCGGGCCCTGGTGCGCGACGGGCTCGTGGATGGACAGGGCGGTGGGCGGCTGGAGGGGTTGCAGCGGCTGCTGTTGCTCAAGCGCTCGCGCTTCACGCCGGAGGACTTCGACTTCCTGCGTGGGAAGGTGGTGGCGCTCTCCATGCGCGTGGGCGTGCCGGTGACGGACTTCGAAGCGAGGACGCGCGAGATGGCGTCGACGCCGCTTCCCCTGCCGGAGGAAGTGCGGGAGCCGGTGCTGGCGCGGTCCGGCTGGTACCTGGAACCGCTCCAGGGGGCCGACGTACGCGGGCTGGCGCTGGACCTGTCAGGGCTCCTGGCGGGGCTCACCCGCGAGATGCGGGAGCGCGGCCTGCTGAAGGCGGACGGACACGTGGCCCTGCCGGGGGATGCGCCAGTACTGACGCTGGCGTCGCTGCCGGTGGCGGTGGAGTCGTCCGAGTGGACACGGGGCGAAGAGGCGCTGGAGAGCCGCTACCGGATCAAGACGCTGATGCTGGTCCTGTGCGCGGCGCTGGCGCTCACCATCGCGGTGCTGGCCTTCGTGGCGCAGCAGCGCAAGTACCGCTTCCTGGAGCTGAAGAGCGACTTCGTGGCCACGGTGTCGCACGAACTGCGCACGCCGCTGGCCTCCATCCGCCTGCTCGCGGAGACGCTGGAGTGGCGGGTGGCGGAGGGCGCGGACGCGAAGGACTACCCCGCGCGCATCATCCGCGAGGCGGACGGGCTGGGCTTCCTGGTGGAGAACCTCCTGTCCTTCAATCGCATCGACAAGGGGCGCTGGGTGCCGAAGCTCGCGCCGGTGCGGTTGGACGAGCTGGTCTCCAACCTGCGCCGGGACCTGGAGTCCGGCGCGCCGATGCCGGTGGAGCTGACCGCGGACGTGGACGCGCGTGAACTGAACGCGGACGCGCAGTTGCTGCGGCTGCTGCTTGCGAACCTGGCGCGCAACGCATGCGCGTACAACACGCGAAGCCCCGTGTGCCTGCATGTCCAGACGCTGTCCGGAGGTCGCGTGCACTTCACGGACAACGGCACCGGCATCCCGACGTCCGAGTGGGAGCACGTCTTCGGCGAGTTCTACCGGCTGTCCGGCCGCGACGGCCGCGAGGTCCCCGGCAGCGGGTTGGGGCTCGCGCTGTGCCGGAAGATTGCCCGGCTGCACGGAGGCACGCTGCGCGTGGCGGCCTCCAGCACCGAAGGCACCACCTTCGAACTGACGCTTCCCGAGTACCGGAGCAACGCATGACCACCGCCGCCCCCACCGTCCTCGTCGTGGAGGACGACCCGAACCTACGGCTCGCGCTGCGCGACAACCTGGAGCACCAGGGAGGCTACGCCGTGGAGGAGGCCTCCACGGTGAAGGAGGCGCGCGAGCACCTGTCCCGCCGCGACTTCCAGCTCATCCTCCTGGACGTGATGCTGCCGGATGGAGACGGCTACTCGCTCTGCCGCGCGCTGCGAGAAGAAGGCCTGAGCGTACCGGTGCTGATGCTCACCGCGCGCACGCTGGAGGAGGACGTGGTGCGCGGCTTCGAGTCCGGCGCACAGGACTACCTGGGCAAGCCCTACCGGCTGCGCGAATTGCTCGCACGTGTGGGCGCCCACCTGAAGCGCGGTGGCGGTGTCGCCCCGGCGAAGGTCCTGCGCTTCGCGGGCTACAGCGTGGACCTGGACCGGCGGCGCGTGGATTCCCCCGAAGGCGCGGAGGTGGAACTGACGCGCAAGGAGTTCGACCTGCTGGCCTTCTTCCTGAAGGAGCGCGAGCGGGCGCTCAAGCGCGACGAAATCCTGGACGCGGTCTGGGGCACGGACGTGGTGGTGGATCCACACACCGTGGACAACTTCGTCTCCAGCCTGAAGCGCAAGCTCAAGTGGACCAGCGCCTCACGCTTCTCCATCCAGACCGTGCGCGGCGTGGGCTACCGGATGGAAATCGAGCGAGGCTCCTGACCGCTTGTCAGCCCCGGGACCGCGGGAAAGACTGGCCGCATGGCCTCTGCTCGCCGCGTCCTCGTCCCGCTGCCCGATCATGATTTCGACGTCACCGAGGTGGCCGTCCCCTGGCGCCTGCTCACCGACGCGGGCCACGAAGTGGTGTTCGCCACGGAGAAGGGCCACATGCCCGCCGCGGATCCGCTGCTGCTCACCGGCGTGCTCTTCGGACAGCTGGGCGCGGATCCGGAGCCCAAGCGCTTCTATGGCGACCTCACGCTCACGCAGGCCTTCCAGAAGCCTCTGACCTGGGACGCGGTGACGCCGTCGGATTTCGACGCGCTCCTGCTGCCTGGAGGCCATGCGCCGGGCATGCGGCAGTACCTGGGCAGCGGCGCGCTCCAGGCGAAGGTGGCGGCGTTCTGGGCGCTCCAGCGGCCCGTGGCGGCCATCTGCCACGGCGTGCTGGTGCTGGCGCGCACGAAGGACCCCGCCACCGGCAAGAGCGTGCTCCACGGCACGCGCACCACGTGCCTGCCGAAGTACATGGAGCGCTCCGCGTACCTGCTGACCGCGTGGAAGCTGGGGCGCTACTACCGCACCTATCCCGCGTACGTGGAGGAGGAGGTCGTCGCCGCGCTCGCGGACCCGAGCCACTTCGAGCGAGGCCCCCGCGTCCTGTCCAAGCGCGGCACCGCGACGGACCACGCGCCCGCCTTCGTGGTGGAGGACGGGCGCTACGTGTCCGCGCGCTGGCCGGGGGACGCGTACCTCTTCACGGAGCGCTTCCTGAAGCGCCTTTCGGATTCCCCGGATTGACTGGATATCTAGCCTGATGGCATGAAGCCAGGAGACTTTGTTCTTTCAGAAAACAAAGTCTACCTGGGATGTACAAATACACCTCCCAGGAGTTCCTCCATCTGCTGGCGGTACCCATGGGAGACGTCATGAGCCACAAGGGAATGATCCGCGGTCTGTCTTTGCTGGGAGTCGTGGGCGCGCTGGCGGGCTGTTCGGGCCCGGAGGCCGGAGACACCGCGCAAGAAGCCGTGGGCCAGGTGGAGAGCGCCGCCGTGGTGTCGACCATCACGGAGGGCGACTACGTCATCCGCTCGGTGCGGACGAACAAGTGCATCGACGTGGCGTCGTCCAGCACGGCGGACGGCGCGAAGGTGCAGCAGTGGGACTGCAACGGCACCAACGCGCAGAAGTTCCACATCTCGCCCACGTCGGGCGGGTTCTGGAAGATCATCAACGTCAACAGCGGCAAGGCCCTGGACATCGTGGGGGTGAGCACCGCGGAGAACGCGGTCCTCCACCAGTGGACCTACGTCGACGGCGCCAACCAGCAGTTCCAGTTCATCAACCGGGGCGGCGTGCAGTTCAGCTTCCACCCGCGCCACACCGGCATGGCCATGGACCTGTCGTATGGCCTGCCTGACAACGGCACCCTCATCGTCCAGTACCCGTTCTACGCGGACCGCGACAACCAGCGCTGGACGTTCGACAAGGTCTCCGGCGGCGGTGGGGGCGGCGGCTCGGGCTTCGGGGGCATCCTCACCCGCGACATGTTCAACACCATGTTCCCCGGCCGCAACGGCTTCTACACGTACGACGCGCTCATCGCCGCCGCGAATGGCTTCCCGGGCCTGGCGACGACGGGTGACACCGACACGCGCAAGCGCGAGGTGGCCGCCTTCCTGGCCAACGTGTCACACGAGACGGGCGGGCTCGTGTACATCGAGGAGATCAACAAGGGCGACTACTGCGACACGTCGTGGGGCCCTCCGGGGTGCAGCTGCGCCCCGGGCAAGCGGTACTTCGGACGCGGACCCATGCAGCTGTCGTGGAACGGCAACTACTGCGCGGCGGGCAACGCGCTGGGCCTGCCGCTCCAGGCGAACCCGGACCTGCTGGCCCAGGACGCGAACGCCGCGTGGCGCACGGGCTTCTGGTTCTGGACCACGCAGAACGGCGCGGGCTCCATGACGGCCCACAACGCCATCGTCAACGGCGCGGGCTTCGGTGAGACCATCCGCACCATCAACGGGTCGGTGGAGTGCTACGGCCGCAACCCCGGCCAGGTGAAGAGCCGCGTGGACACGTACAAGCACTTCTGCAGCCTGCTGGGCGTGAGCCCCGGCAACAATCTGGAGTGCTAGGCCCGGTGCGGGTGGCGCTCAGCGCCTCTGGCGAGCGCCACCTGCATCCGTCAGACACGCCCCTAGCGGGCGGGCGCCTGGTTGCGCCAGATGAGCAACACCTGGTTGATGGTGTTCACCCACCGCCGCGCGGCGTCCGCGTCCTCGTAGATGCCGTCCTTCATCAGCTTGAAGACGAAGTCGTTGCCATCCTGGAGGAGCAGCCGGATGCCGTCGCCCTTCCAGAAGCTCTCACGCACCTCCGCGCGGGCAATGTCCTTCAAGTAGAAGTTGAAGAGCAGCGTGCCGTTGGCGTCCTCGGCGAAGACGCGCTTGCTGGTCATCGTCGCCAGGTAGGTGCCGAAGAACGTGTCATCGGGCCTCCGCGTCGCCACCAGGGACTGCAGCTGGATGTCTTCCTTCGGGGCCAGCAGGACCTTCGTCTTCATGACTCCCCCTCCTCGGACCTGCCGCCCTGGAACAGCGGGCCTTCCTTGTAGAGCTCTGTGTATCCACACGTGTCACAGACCGCGGCGAACAATGAAAGGACCTGCGGCGTCGCGAAGCTGTCGTCCGGCTGCAAGGTGTAGCGGCTGGGGGGGACGGTCAGCAGGGTGTTCGGGCAGTTGATGCAGAGGAGGGTCTTCGACTCCTTCTGCACAGGGTGTGCGCGCAGGGGCATGGACTCAGTCCTCGGTGATCTTGTTGTGGCCGCGAGGCGTGTTCTTGTTGATCTTGTCCCGCGCCGCCTGGTCCTTCATCCGCGCGATGTCCGCCTGCGTCTGCTCGTGACGGTTCGAATCGATCCGGTCATAGGCGTCGTCCATGACGGCCCCCAGCCCCCGTCCCACCACGGCAGCGCCGCCAATGGCCTTCCCCACGCCCCGCACGACCGAGCCGCTGCCCGGATACACGAGGTCCGCCACGCCGGAGACCAGGCCCACGGCCCCCGCGACCTTGCCGATGGCGTCGTAGGTCTTGTCCCGCTGCTGCTGGCTCGCGGAACGGCCATTCCCCGCGGCCTCGATGCCGGCCATGACCGGGTCCTCCGCGGGCTCCTCCCCCGAGGAGGGCATGCTGAAGGGGTCTTCCGTCTGGGAGCGGCCTCCCCCGAAGAAGCCCCCCTCGTCATCCGGCATGACGGCCGGCATCTGCAAATCCGCCTGGCCTCCGGGACGCCGGAGCGGCTCGGGAGCGTCGGAGAAGAACCCCGCTCCGGGCTTCCGGCCCGGATGCGGAAACTCCTCCTGGGGCGGGGTGGGCCCGCGCGGACGCAGCCGCACCTCTTCCACCCGCGCGGTGTTGGACTGCGGAGCCTCGTCCTCTTCGTCGAAGAAGCCAGCCATGTTTCCCCCTCATGGGATTATTCCCACGGAGCTGCATTCCCAATCCTGGGCCGCGAAGTGCGACCCCGTCAAGACAGGGGGGAGGGGGACGCGGCGGGTCCCGCCGTCAGGGAAGCTGGCCCAGCAGTTCGAAGAGGGCCTCGCGCGTCAGCCCCGCCGCGTCGCGCGCCACCGCCTCCAGCATCCCCCTGGCACGGCCCAACCGGGCCGGGTCTGCTTCCTCCAGCGCGGCCACGGCGGCCTCCTGGAGCTCGCGCGACGCGGCCGGGCCCAGCTGGCCCTTCAGCAGGAAGAGGGCCTCCGCCGCCGGAGCGCCGGAGCGAACCAGCGCCACGGCGGAGCGGGCCGCGACGTGTGGACTCTCGTCGCGGAGGTGCTCGCGCAGGGCCGCGATGGCCTCGGGCGACAGCGGACCGCGCAACCCCAGCAACGCCGCCGCTTCCTGCCGGATGGGCGCTTCCGGCGCGGTCAGCGGGCGCAGCAGCGCGGACTCCAAGCCTGGCAACGCGGGCGCGGGCCGCGCCTCTCCGTTCAACTCCTCCAACAGGCCCCGCAGCGACACCAGGGCCAGGTAGAGGCGCGCTCCGTCGGAGTCGCGCACCTGCTCCAGCAGCCGGGGCGCGGTGAGGTCCGGCGCCAACGGGGCGAGCGCGGCCAGGGACTCCAGCGCGGAGAGGGCCACGGCCTCCTCGTCCTCCAGGAGCGCCAGCAGCTGGCGCAGCTCCGACGCCGCGGCGGTTCCCAGCCGGCCCACGACGCGCGCCATGGCGCCGCGCACGGAGGCCCTCGGGTGCTGGAACAGCCCGTCCAGCGCGGCGAGCTGGAAGGGATCCACCCGGCACACCCCGGCGAGCACGCTCGCGGCGTTCTCCAGCGCCGGAGCGTCCGCCTCCATCCGCGTCAGCGAAGCCAGCACGCTCTGGACGGCGAGCCCGGCGAGGCCCGGCTGCGGAGGCCACCAGCTGCGCTGCAACAGGAACAGCAGGGGCTCCGTGACCGCCGTCCCGGGCCGCCCCAGCTCCTCCAGGAGCGCCCGCGCGGTCCGCTCCCGCGCCGCCGGCTCCCCGGACACCAGCAACTCCTCCAACGCCGACTGCGCCTCCTCGCGTGTTCCCGCATCGCGCGAGGACAGCCGCCCCAACCCTTCCTCCACCGTGCGGACACGGCCCTTGCTGCGCTCCGAAGACATGGCTCCACGCTAGCGCAACACCCCGGGGGCCCGGGGCCTCAACACAGGCATCAGACCTGCGCTATCTGGATGAGGTTTCCGCAAGTGTCCTCGAAGACAGCGACGGTGACGGGGCCCATGACGGTGGGCTTGCTACGGAACACCACGCCGAGTTTCACCATGCGTTCATATTCCGCCTGACAGTCGTCGACGCCGAACGACGTCAACGGGATGCCCGCGTCGAACAGCGCCTTCTGGAACACGCGCGCGGGCGCGAAGCCCATGGGCTCCAAGAGAATCTGCGTGCCCTCCGGCGCGTCCGGCGCGACGACGGTCAGCCACCGGTCCTTGGGGCCCATCGGGACATCCACCTTCAGCACGAAGCCCAGGACCTCCGTGTAGAACTTCAGGGCCCTGGACTGGTCATCCACCATCACGCTCGTCACGCTGATCCGCATTGCATTCCTCCCAGGGGTTTCCATCATTTCACTTCAGCGGTGCCGCACGCCGTGCCGGAAGCAGTCCACCGTGTGGTCATCCACGATGCCGGTGGCCTGCATCCACGCGTAGACGATGACCGGCCCCACGAACTTGAAGCCGCGCTGCTTGAAGGCCTTGGCGTACGCCTCCGACAGCTCCGTCTTCGCCGGCACGTCGCCCCGGCCCTTCCACACATTGCGGATGGGCTTCCCGCCCGCCATGCCCCAGACGAACGCGGAGAAGTCCTCGCCCGCCTCCTGCATCTTCAGATAGGCGCGCGCGTTGCCGATGGTCGCTTCAATCTTCGCGCGAGCCCGGACGATGCCCTCGTCCGCCATCAGGCGCGTGACGTCCTTCTCCGTGAAGCGCGCCACCACCTTCGGGTCGAAGCCCTTGAACGCCTTCCGGAAGGCCTCGCGCTTGCGCAGGATGACAATCCAGGCGAGCCCCGCCTGGAAGCCCTCCAGCATCAACATCTCCCAGAGCGCGCGGCTGTCGCGCACGGGCACGCCCCACTCCTCGTCGTGGTAGGTCTGGTACAGCGGATCCGCTCCCACCCACACGCAACGCTGTTGCATCCGCGCTCCTCGCTGGTTCGCGGCAGGGGCTACCACGAAGACTGAACAGGCGGCCAGTCCCGTCGTCTGTGTTTTCAGCGCGGGCGCGTCAGCAGCGCGAACAGCCCGTCGCTCCACCACCGGCCGCGCAGCCCCGGCACGAACCGCTGCCAGTACACGCTGCTGCGGGGAATCCGCCCGGGCAGCGGATAGTCGAAGTCGATGGACTGGAAGCCCGCCTCCACGGCCATGCGCCGCGCGTCCAGTTCCGTGATGGGCGTGATGTGTCCGGAGTCCCGGTAGTCCTGCTCGCAGAACGCGGGGAAGTAGCCCCGGACCAGGAAGGACAACCTTGCCGTCAGGCTGTCGTTGTTGGGCGTGGTGAAGAAGAGGTGGCCCCCGGGCTTGAGCACGCGGAAGGCCTCCTTCACGAAGTGGCGCGGGTTGGCCAGGTGCTCCAGCACTTCGATGGCGAACACCCAGTCCACCGACCCGTCGCCCCACGGCAGCGCGTCCCGGGACACGTCCCGCAGCTGGAACTCCACGCCCGGCAGGCGACTGGCGCCCGCGTCGTGGATGTCCGTGCTGAGGATGCGCTCGACGGCGGGGTTCTGCCGCAGCCGGCGGATCCACCCGCCACTGCCCGAGCCCACGTCGAGCACCACGCCAAAGGCCCGCTGCCCCGCCACGCTCCAGGCCGCGTCCCGCAGCGGCTCCGGGGACAGCCCGTCCTGACGCTGCGCGTAGGCGGCGGCATCATGGCCCAACGGTCCCGTGTTGCCCTTCACATCTGGCTCCATGCGCGGGGAGTCTAGCCTCCGGAGCGCCGGGATGCGCAGGTGAAGGAAAGCTCTGCTCTCCGCGCGAAACGCTATCATCCGCGCGCCAGGTGCTACCGGGAGGCACGCATGGGACAGGAAGTGGATGTCATTGTCGTGGGCGGAGGGCTCGCGGGACTCGTCGCCGCGACCGAGCTCGCGGATGCGGGCAAGCGCGTCGCCGTGGTGGACCAGGAGGGACCGCAGAACCTGGGCGGCCAGGCGTTCTGGTCGTTCGGCGGCCTGTTCCTCGTGGACTCGCCCGAGCAGCGGCGCATGGGCATCAAGGACTCCCACGCGCTCGCGATGGTGGACTGGATGGGCACCGCCGCCTTCGACCGCGAAGAGGACCACTGGCCGCGTCAGTGGGCGGAGGCCTTCGTCAACTTCGCCGCGGGCGAGATGCGCCCCTGGCTCGTCCAACAGGGAATGAGCTGGTTCCCCGTGGTGGGCTGGGCGGAGCGAGGCGGCTACGGCGCCGTGGGCCACGGCAACTCCGTGCCCCGCTTCCACGTCACCTGGGGCACCGGCCCCGGCGTGCTGGAGCCCTTCGTCCGCCGCGCCAAGGCGGCCGAAGCCAAGGGCACCCTCACCTTCCACTTCCGCCACCGCGTGGACGAGTTGCTCACGCAGAACGGCGCGGTGGTAGGCGTGCGCGGCATGGTGCTGGAGCCCACGGACGTCCCCCGGGGCGCCAGCAGCTCGCGCGTGACGACGGGCGACTTCGAGCTGCGCGCGAGCGCGGTCATCGTCACGTCCGGCGGCATCGGCGGCAACCACGAGCTGGTGCGCAAGGCGTGGCCCGAACGCATGGGCCCCGCGCCGAAGTTCATGATTCAAGGCGTGCCCGACCACGTGGACGGCCGGATGATCGCCATCACGGAGGCCGCGGGCGGGCGCCTCATCAACCGCGACCGCATGTGGCACTACACGGAGGGCCTGCGGAACTGGAACCCCATCTGGCCCCGTCACGGCATCCGCATCCTGCCGGGCCCCAGCTCGCTGTGGCTGGACGCCACCGGCAAGCGCCTGCCGCCGCCGCTGTTCCCCGGCTTCGACACGCTGGGCACGCTGGAGCACATCCTCAAGACGGGCCACGAGCACACCTGGTTCATCCTCAACCAGTGGATCATCAAGAAGGAGTTCGCGCTCTCCGGTTCGGAGCAGAACCCGGACCTCACGGGCAAGGACTGGCTGGGCGTGCTCAACCGCGCCGTGGGCAAGAAGGCCATGGGCCCGGTGGAGGCCTTCAAGGAGAAGGGCGAGGACTTCGTCATCTCCAACAACCTGCGCGACCTGGTCGCCGGGATGAACGCGAAGACGGAAGCCCCGCTGCTGGACTTCGCCACGGTGGAGCGCGAGGTGAAGGCCCGCGACCTCCAGATGGACAACCCCTTCAGCAAGGACCTGCAGCTCGCGGCCATCCGCCAGGCGCGCAACTACCGGGGTGACAAGCTGGTGCGCACCGCGAAGCCGCACCGCATCCTGGACCCCAACGCGGGGCCGCTCATCGGCGTGAAGCTGAACATCCTCACGCGCAAGACGCTGGGCGGCTTCGAAACGGACCTCCAGGGCCGCGTCTTCAACGCCCAGGGGAAGACCATCCCAGGGCTCTATGCGGCAGGTGAGGTGGCCGGCTTCGGAGGCGGTGGCGTCCACGGCTACCGCGCCCTGGAAGGCACGTTCCTGGGAGGCTGCATCTTCTCCGGCCGCGCCGCGGGCCGGGCCGCCTCGGGGAATGTGTAGTCATGGGCGGTGACGGGCAGGGGCGCGTCAAGGCCCCTGCCCCTCCGGGCGTCCTCAGGCGGCGGCCTGGAAGGGCCACGGAGTGGAGCGCGCCCCGGCCATCCAGTTGTCGTGCCGGCCGTCCCAGTACTTGAAGGTGAGCAGCGACGGGTCCACGTCATCCAGCGTGTTGACGTAGATGGAGACGAACTTCCCGCCCAGCTCCGGGACGTCGCCGTCGCCGAAGCACACGACGCCGCAGCGGCCGCAGAAGCTGCGCGTGTTGGGGCTGCCGTCGCGCCCGTACTTCTTGATGGCGTCCTGGCCCTTGAGGAGCCGGAAGGCGTCCGGCTTCATCCCCGCGCCGCCGCCGTAGCCGTACTTCATGCAGATGGTGCAGTTGCAGCGGGTCACGTCTGCCAGGTCCACGGTGGCCTCGTAACGCACGGCGCCACACAGGCAGCCGCCCGCGTAGGTGTGCACGCCGCTCAGGGCAGGGGTCTTCTGAAGGTCGTTCTGGGTCATGGCGGAATCTCCGGTGCCGCGTTGTGGGAACGAACCCAATGTCGCCCCTGGCCGTGACAGCCTTATGTCAGGTTTGTCGCCCGCCTCTGTTGAACCCGGCGGGGCCTGGCCCAGAGTGCCCCGGTCCGCCGTTCCCGGAGGCCGCATGCCCGCGTGGAAGTCCCTGTCCCGTGTCCTTGCCCCGACGTTGCTCCTGCCGCTGCTGGGGGCCGCGCCGCCCGCCACCCTGCCCGCCACGAAGCCCGCTTCGGCCGTGAAGGCGGTCGCGGGCGCGACGGCGGCCCGGCCGTCGAAGCAGTACTCGGTGGAGCAGTTCATGGGGTCCACGGAGGTGATGGCTCCGGTCTTCACCTCGGATGGCAAGCAGCTGCTCTTCTCGTCGAACGCGTCCGGCATCTTCAACGTGCACAGCGTGCCGGTGGGTGGGGGCAAGCCCACCGCGCTGACGCGCTCGAAGACGGACAGCATCCGGGTGGTGGGGGCCTTCCCGCGCGACAGCCGCTTCCTCTTCGAGCACGACAAGGGCGGCGATGAGCAGTCGCACGTCTACGTGCGCACGCCGGACGGCAAGGAGAAGGACCTCACGCCCATGAAGCAGGGCGTGGCCCACTTCCTGGGCTTCAGCCACGACGACAGCGCGTTCTACGTCACCACCAACGAGCGCGACCCGGGCGCCATGGACGTGTACCGCCATGACGCGAAGACGTACGCGCGCACGCTCCTGGTTCAGAACGACAAGGGCTTCGGCGTCGCCGCCGTGGCCCCGGACGAGAGCTGGGTGGCGCTGGAGGAGGCGGTCACCACGTCGGACCGCAACGTGTGGCGCTACGACGTCGCGACGAAGGTGCTGAAGAACCTCACGCCCCACACGGGCGCGGCCAGCTACCGGGTGGGGGACATCCACCCCGTCACCGGGGAGCTGTACGTCATCACGGACGACGGCTCGGAGTTCGAACGCGTGGTGCGTCCGGCGAAGGAGGCCGGCAAGTGGGAGGACGTGGAGAAGGCGGACTGGGACGTCTTCGGCACCCACTTCTCGCGCTCGGGGGCGTTCCGCGTCTCCATCATCAATGTGGACGCTGGCATCGAGGTGCGCCTGCACGACGTGAAGGCCGGCACCCAGGTTCCGCTGACGCAGTTCCCCGCCGGGATGATCTCCGAGGTCGTCTTCTCCCGTGACGAGAAGCAGCTGGCGGTCCAGCTGGAGACGGACCGCACCTCCGCGAACCTCTATGTCCTGGACCTGGCCACGAAGAAGACCCGGCGCGTGACGGACACGATGAGCCGCGAGCTCGACTCCGAGGACCTGGTGGACGCGCAGGTGGTGCGCTTCAAGTCCTTCGACGGGATGGAGATCCCCAACCTGCTCTTCAAGCCGCACCAGGCGACGGCGGAGCACAAGGCTCCCGCCATCGTCTACGTGCACGGCGGTCCCGGCGGCCAGACGAGCCGGGGCTACAACAACTTCGTCCAGTACCTGGTGAACCGCGGCTACGTGGTGCTGGGCATCAACAACCGGGGCAGCGCCGGCTACGGCAAGACGTTCCTGAGGGCGGACGACCAGAAGCACGGCAAGGATCCGCTGCGAGACTGCGTGGAGGCGCGCAAGTACCTGGCGAGCCTGCCGTACGTGGACGGCTCGCGCGTGGGCATCCTCGGCGCCAGCTACGGCGGCTACATGGTGCTGGCGGCGCTCGCCTTCCACCCGGACGCCTTCGACGCGGGCGTGGACGTCTTCGGCCCGTCCAACTGGCTGCGCACGCTCAAGAGCATGCCGCCTGAGTGGGGCGCCTTCCGGCAGGCCATGTTCCAGGAGATGGGCAACCCGGAGACGCAGGAGGCGATGCTCAAGGAGATCTCCCCTCTCTTCCACACGGAGCGCATCCAGAAGCCGCTGTTCGTCGTGCAGGGCGCCAACGACCCGCGCGTCCCCCAGGCGGAGTCTGACGACATCGTCGCGGCGGTGAAGAAGAACGGCGTGCCCGTGGAGTACCTGCTGCTCCCCGACGAGGGCCACGGCTTCAAGAAGAAGAAGAACGAGGCGGAGGTGGACCGGCGCGTCCTGGAGTTCTTCGACCGCTACCTGAAGGCCGCCACCGCCACGGCCCCCAAACCCTGAGGGGCGCTTTACAGTACCTGTACATGCAGGTATCTCTCCCGGCATGACGACTTCCGTCCGCCGGCCTTGCGTCCTGCTGTCCGTGCTGTTGGGGCTGTCCCTGGGGTGCGCCACCGCGCGTCCCCCGGCCCCTTCGGCGCAGGTGGAGACATCCGCGCCGCTGGTCGCACAGGAAGCGGACGCGGTCTTCACCGGCCACCGATTCCAGGACGGGACGGTGCTGCCGGAAGTTCGCATCCACTACGCGACGCTGGGCACGCCGCGCCGGGACGCATCCGGCGCGGTGACGAACGCGGTGCTGCTCCTGCACTGGACGAGCGCGAGCGGCGAGGTGCTGCGGAGCAAGTCCTTCCAGGACGCGCTGTTCGCGCCGGGCCGTCCGCTGGACGCGACGAAGTACTTCCTCATCTTCCCGGACAGCGTGGGCCACGGCCGCTCCAGCAAGCCGAGCGACGGCCTGCGCACGAAGTTCCCGGCCTACGGCTACCGGGACATGGTGGAGCTTCAGCACCAGCTCGTGACGCGGACGCTGGGCATCCGGCGTCTGCACGCCATCGTGGGCCTGTCCATGGGCGGCATGAACGCGTGGCAGTGGAGCGAGCTGTACCCGGACGCGGTGGAGGGCGTGATGCCCATCGTGTCCCTGCCCACGCGCATCGCGGGGCGCAACCTGCTGTGGCGGCGCTTCGTCTCGGTGCAGATCCGCAACGACCCGGAATGGAAGGACGGCCTCTACACCGCGCCGCCCCGGGGCTGGCTGGAGGCGTTCCCGGTCTTCCGGATGATGCTGGACGGGGTGCCGCACCTGCAGGCCACGCTTGCGGATGCGCAGGCGGCGGATGCCTTCATCGCGACGGCGCGGGCGCAGGCGGCGGGCATGGACGCCAATGACATCCTGTACTCGCTGGAGTCCTCGCGGGACTACGACCCGGAGGGCGCGCTCGGGGACATCCAGGCCCACGTGTTCGCGCTCAACTTCTCCGACGACGAGTTCAACCCTGTCTCCCTGCGCACGATGGAGACGTTGATGCCGAGGGTGAAGCGCGGCCGCTTCGTGGTGCAGGAAGGCAGCGCGAGCTCCTTCGGCCACTTCACCCAGGCACACCCGGAGCTGTGGGCGGATCAGGTCGCCGCGTTCCTGAAGTTCCTCGAGGAGGGGTGAGCCGTGGGGATGCGCTCAGCGTCCGCGGCGGCGGGGGGTGGCCTTGGGAGCCGGAGGGGCTTCGACCTCCGCTTCGGCTTCGCCCAGTCCCGTCCGGGAGACGGCGGCCAGCAGGTCCCGCAGCGCGGTGGCCTGGGTGTTGCCCACGGCGTTCTCGAAGTCCGACTGGGCGCGCAGCCACAGGGGCCGGGCCTTGCGGTAGACGCCCTGCCCTTCCGGAGTGATGGCGATGGCGCGCTGGCGCCGGTCGGTGCGGCCCACCTCCAGCACCACGAAGCCGTCCTTCAAGAGGGGCTTCAGGTTGTGGGTGAGCGTGGAGGGGTCCATGACGAGCTGATCCGCCAGCGCGTTCACGGTCAGCGGGCCCTGGGTCTGGACGCGGTGGAGGATGGAGTACTGCGTGGTCCGGAGGCCGCTGGGCGCGAGCACCTGATCATAGAACTGCGTGACGTGGCGGCTGGCCTGTCGCAGCGCCAGGCAGTTGCAGAGGGTGCGCTGGAGTTCGTCTTGGGACATCGCTGCCGGAAAGTATACGTGGGCCCGGGCGTGGCCGCTTGAAGGAGACACCGTCATGAGGACACGCCGGTTTCATTATGCGTGGGTGATGGCCGCGGCCATCTTCGTGGTGCTCCTGTGCGCGGCGGGCGTGCGGGCGACCCCGAGCGTCTTCATCGTCCCGCTGGAGCGGGAGTTCGGCTGGAGCCGGGCCCTCGTCTCCTCGGCCGTGTCGGTGAACCTGGTGCTCTACGGGCTCGTGGGGCCGTTCGCCGCGGCGCTGATGCAGAAGTTCGGCATCCGGCGCACGACGCTCGTGTCCCTCTGCATCATCGCGGTGGGCGTGGCGCTGACGAACTTCATCCACGCGCCGTGGCAGCTGCTCCTCTTCTGGGGCGTGCTGGTGGGGCTGGGCACGGGCACGACGGCGATGGTGCTGGGCGCCACGGTGGTGCAGCGCTGGTTCGTCGCGAGGCGCGGGCTGGTGATGGGCGTGCTGACCGCGAGCACCGCCACGGGGCAACTGGTGTTCCTGCCGTTGCTCGCGATGTTGGTGGAGCACCACGGCTGGCGCGTCGTGTCCTTCACCGTGGCGGGCGTGGTGGCGTGCGTGATTCCGCTCGTCGCATGGCTCGTGCGCGACCGGCCGTCGGACGTGGGACTGAAGCCCTACGGGGCCGCGCCGGAAGACGAAGAGGTGAAGCCATCCAGCGTGAATCCCCTGGCCAACGCGCTGGGGGCGCTGGGGCGGGCTTCGCGCAAGCGGGACTTCTGGCTGCTCGCGGGGAGCTTCTTCATCTGCGGCGCGACGACGAACGGGCTGGTGGGCACGCACCTGATTCCGGCGTGCATGGACCACGGCATCCCGGAGGTGCGCGCGGCGGGGTTGCTCGCGCTGATGGGCATCTTCGACCTGGTGGGCACGACGGCGAGCGGCTGGATGTCGGACCGCTTCGACAACCGCTGGCTGTTGTTCTGGTACTACGGCCTGCGAGGGCTGGCGCTGCTCTATCTGCCGAGCGCCTTCGAGATGTCCCTCTTCGGCCTGCCGTTGTTCGCGGTGTTCTACGGCCTGGATTGGATCGCCACGGTGCCACCGACGGTGCGCCTGACGACGCAGACGGTGGGTGCGGAGGACGGGCCCATCGCCTTCGGCTGGGTGGTGGCCGCGCACCAGGTGGGCGCGGGACTGGGAGCGCTGGGCGCGGGCGTCATCCGCACCTCGATGGAGACGTACACGCCCGCCTGGGTCGTCGCGGGCGTCATCTGCCTCGCGGCGGCGCTGGTGGTGCTGCGCATCGGACGTGGCTCCGCTTCATCACCGCCGGTGGTGGGCGCGCCCGCGACGCACTGAAGGACCTCAGTCCGAGCCCAGCAACACGACCTTGCCCACCGTGCGCCGCCCTTCCAACTGGCGGTGGGCCTCTTCCGCGCGAGACAGCGGCAGCGCCAGGCCCACCAGGATGCGCAGGCGCCTCGCCACGACCTCCGCCAGCAGCGCCTCTCGCGCCTTGCGTTGCACCTCCGGGGGCGTGGGCGTGCGCAGCCAGTAGGCGCCCACGGTGAGTGACTTCGCGTAGAGCGACTCCACCTCCACGTGCGGCGGATGGCCGCTGGCGTTGCCGTAGCTCACCAGGTGTCCGAAGGGCGCCAGCGCATCCATGCTGGCCTTCCAGGTGCTCGCGCCCACGGAGTCCAGCACGCGCTCCACGCCGCGCCCTTGCGTCAGCTCGCTCACGCGCGCCGCGACGTCTTCCTGGTCGTAGCGGATGACGGCATCCGCGCCCACGCCCCGCGCGAGCTTCGCCTTCGCCTCGCCCGACACCGTGCCGATGACCCGCGCTCCCGCCGCCTTCGCCAGCTGCACCGCGAGCAGCCCCACGCCTCCGGCCGCCGCGTGGACGAGCACCGTCTGCCCCGCCTCCACGCGCCCCACGGTGTGCACCACGTGGTACGCCGTCAGCCCCTGCACCAGCAGCCCGGCGGCCTCCTCGAAGGACACCTCCGGCGGCAGGACCAGCAGTTCATCGACCGACGCGAGCGCGGCCTCCGCGTAGGCCTCCTTCGTCAGGGCGACCACGCAGCGGCCCACCCAGGATGCGTCCACACCGGGCCCCACAGCTCGCACCACGCCCGCGGCTTCGCTGCCCAGGATGCGCGGCAGGGGCGCCTGGGCGTCGTACAGCCCGCGGCGGCGCTCGGTGTCCGCGAAGTTCACGCCCGCGGCATGGACTCGCACGAGGACCTGGCCCGGCCCGGGCACGGGCTCCGGCGCGTCCTCCCAACGGAGGACCTCCGGCCCTCCCACCTGGTGGTAGCGGATGGCTTTCATGCGCGGAGTCCTAACGTCCGCACCGCTTGCCTGTCAGGACTGAATTTCCGCCGCCGTCGCTGGGAGCGAAAGGAGCGGTCCCGATGCGCCAGGCGACGAAGCAGGCCCCGATGAACCTCAAGCACCCGAATCCTTCCGGTCACGGCATCGACGCGGCCTCGCGTCCCAGCCCGGTGACCGCTCCTTCCACGTGCCGCTGGCGGGACTTCGCGTCCTATCGCCTCGCCTCGCCCGGCTCCTGAAGGCGCCCGGCTCCGTCCCTGACGCGGCATGGCCCTGGAGGCCGGGCTCCCGACAAGGGGACCCGGCCTTCTTCACGTCCGGGCTCCCGCTCACCTTCCGGGGACGTAGAGCGTTACGGAGACGCGCTGGCCTGTAGAGCCGGAGCCCTTGGAAGCCCGCTGGGTTCGACTCCCAGCGTCCCCAATCCCTCACCCACATAGGCCGCGCACCGGGTGCAGTCCGAACTCCAAATCCGGACGAGCAGGGTTCGACTCCCTGGCGGCCTGTCCCGCCCGAAAGGCCCTGTGTCATGGAAACGCTGGTTCTGAGCCAGTCATATGAACCCGTCGCACGCATCCCCTGGCAACGCGCCATCATGCTGCTCGTCCAGGGCAAGGTGGAGGTCGTCGAGGAGTACGAGGACCGCGTCATCCGCTCGGTGACGGTGGAGCTGCGCATGCCGTCCGTCATCCGCTTCGTGCGCGCCCTGTGGAAGGGCCCGCGCGGCGTGCGCTTCAGCCGCGAGAACGTCTACCAGCGCGACCAGTGCCGCTGCCAGTACTGCGGCCACAAGGTGACCCGTCCGGAGGCCACGTACGACCACGTGCTGCCGCGCGCGCAGGGCGGCCGCACGAGCTGGGAGAACATCGTCATCGCCTGCGTGCCCTGCAACCAGAAGAAGGGCAACCGCACCCCGGCGCAGGCGCGCATGACGCTGCGCACCGTGCCCGCGAAGCCGAAGCGGCTGCCGGACGCGCTGGTCGTCTCGTTCCTCGTGGAGAAGGGCCTGCCCCTGTCCTGGCGCAAGTTCCTGAGGGACGTGGCCTATTGGCACACGGAGCTGGAAGCGTAGGTCCCGGCCCAAGGGTGGGCCGGGACTTCGCTTCCGCGCCGCAACGGTTAGAGTGCCGCACGTCGAGGGGGCGTTCCGGACCACACCATGGCGACGAGGAAGAACGAAGACCAGGAGCGGCTCATCGACCGCGACCTCACCGCGATGGCGCGCGAGGGCAAGCTGCCGGCCGCCCACGGCGTGGACACCGCCGTGACGGAGGTGCTGGGGCTGCTGACGCGCGGAGGCAAGCACCCGCTGCTGGCGGGCGAGCCCGGCGTGGGCAAGAGCGCGCTCGTGCAGGAGGTGGCCCGCCGCATCGCCGAAGGGCGCGTGGACGGCGACCTCGCCCAGGCGCGGCTCGTGGAGGTGTCCGTCGCGAACATCCTGGCGCGCAGCACCCAGCGCCAGGCGGCCGAGTCCTTCGAGGAGTTGCTCATCCACCTGGGCCGCCACCCCTGCCCCATCGTCTACATCCGTGACCTGCCGGTGGCCCTGGGCGGGCCCCTGGCGCCCGTGGCCGTGCGCGCGCTGCGCACCGGCGGCCTGCGCTTCATCTTCGAGACCGAACCCAAGCGCGTGCAGGAGCTGCTGCGCGCCGACGAGGCCCTGGCCGAACGGCTCCACTTGCTGCCCCTGAACGAGCCGCCACTGGAGAAGGCGCGCTGGATCGTCGGCCGCGTGGCGGAGGAGCTGGAGCGCGAACTGCGGCTGCCCATCGACCCGGCCGCGTGCGACCTGGCGCTGCGCCTGTCCGCGAAGTTCCTCCTGGCGCAGCACATGCCGCGCAAGGCCATCGAGCTGCTCAAGGAGACGGCGGCGGAGGCCGCGGGCGTGGCGCGCGACCACGTGGGGCCGGAGGACGTGCTCACCCGCTTCTGCGCCGCCACGCGCCTGCCCCGCTTCGTCGTGGACGACGCGATGCCGCTGGACCTGGAGGAGACGGAGCGCTTCTTCGGGGAGCGGCTGCTCGGCCAGACGGACGCGGTGGCCGCGGTGCTGCGCTCGGTGGCGCTGCTCAAGGCGGGGCTCAACGACCCGCGCCGCCCGCTGGGCGTGTTCCTCTTCGCCGGGCCCACGGGCGTGGGCAAGACGCAACTGGCGAAGCTGCTGGCGGAGTACCTCTTCGGCTCCGCCGACAGGCTGGTGCGCCTGAACATGGCGGACTACCCCAACGACGGCGACGAGAGCGTCCCCTTCGGCGCGTCGTGGGCGCCCGCGCTGGAGACGCGGCGCGGAGAGCTGTCCGCGCTGCTCGACGGCAAGGTGTTCACCGTGCTGCTGCTGGACGAGTTCGAGAAGGCCGCGCGCAGCGTGCACGACCGCTTCCTCCAGCTCTTCGACGAGGGCACCTTCGTCAACGGCGCGGGCGAAGCGGTGTCGTGCAACAACACGCTCATCGTGGCCACGTCCAACGTGGGCTCGGAGGTGTACCGCGAGGCGGGCCTGGGCTTCGCCGCGCACAAGCGCGCCGAGGAGCAGGTGTCGGAGGTGGACCGCCGCATCGCGGAGGCCTTCCGTCCGGAGTTCCTCAACCGCTTCGACGCCATCTGCCACTTCCGTCCGCTGTCGCGCGTGGACATCCGCAAGATTGCCCAGCGCGAGGTGGGCCGCGTGCTGGAACGAGAAGGCATCCGCGCCCGCGCCCTGGACGTGGAAGTAACACCGGAGGTGGTGGACCGGTTGGTGGAGCGCGGCTATTCGCCGCAGTTCGGCGCGCGCTACCTGCAGCGTGAAATCGAGAAGACGCTCACCGCGGCGCTCGCGGTGGAGATTGCTCGCAGGCCGCTGCCGCCGGGTACGCCCGTGCGCGTGGAGGCCCGTCCTGGAGGCCGCGTGGTGGCGGTCGCGGAGCCCGTGCCGACTCCTCGCGAGGTGACGGCGCAGCTGCTCCTGCCCACGCCGAAGGCCGCGGCGGTGAAGCGCCGGTTGGACCGCAAGTCGCTGCTGATTGAGATGGACCGGCTGGTGGGCCGTGCCCGCGCGCTCGCCGAGTCCACGGGACGGTCGGAGCTGGAGGCGCGCCGCGCGGCGCTGCTCGCGGAGACGCAGGCGCCCAACCTCTGGGACGACTCGCAGCGCGCGGCGGACGTCCTCCGCGCCTTCCGCACGGTGGAGGCGCAGCTGGGAGAGCTGGACCGCCTGGAGGCCGCGTGCAACTTCGGGCGCCGGCTGGTGCGCGAGGCGAAGAACGAGGTGCAGCTGGGCTCCGCCGCGAAGCAGGTGGAGGAGGTCGCGCGAGAGGTCCAGATGGCGGAGGCGCTGCGGGCCGCCGGGGCCACGACGTTGGACAACGAGGCGCTGGTGGACATCTGCGCCAGCGACGCGGCTGAGCTGCAGGACGTGTGGGTGCAGGAGCTGGCCACCATGTACCTGGGCTGGGCGCAGCGCCGGGGCTACGAGGCCACCGCCGTCGCGGAGGCGGACGCCCCCGCGCGCGTGGTGGTGCGCATCGCCGGGCCGGGCGCGTACGGATTCCTCGCGGGCGAGGCGGGGCTGCACCGCCGCCTGGAGGACGAGAAGCGCCAGCGCGCGTACGTGCGCGTGCACCGGGGCGGACCGATGGAGGAGGTGGAGCGGGAGCTGCTGGTGCTGGAAGGCCGGCCGGTGAAGAGCCGCGAAGGCGAGTACCTCCAGCGCGTGCGCAACGAAGTCACCGCGAAGGACGAAGCGACGGGCCGCGTGCTCACGCTCATTGGCGCCGGGGAGCTGGATGAGCTCAAGGGCATCGCCGCGCGCGTCGTCGCCGGCCAGGGCGCCAGCACCGACGAAGCCCGCCGCTACTTCCTGGGCCGTGGAGCGCGAGTGGAGGATCCGCGCACGGGCGCGGGGACGCCCCGCGTGAAGGACGTGTTGCGAGGCGAGCTGGACGTGTTCATCGCCGCGTGGATCTCCCGTCCACCCCCGGAAGGCTCCACGCCGCTGTCCTGAGCCGTCGGGGCGTCCCCGGCCCGGCCGGGGTCATCCTCGCCGCGCATGCACGGTCAGGGCAGGTCGCCCCGGGCCACGCCCAGGCGCATGGCCTCCGCGAGTACGTCCAGGCCATGCGCGGTGTTGATGCGGGAATGAGCCATGGTGCCGCTGACCACCTGCACCGCTCCGCCCAGCACGAAGGGCACGGGCCGGCGTCCCAGCCGCAGAAGCCGCTCGTCGTAGAACGCGGCCGGGGCGCGCTCACGCACCAGGCGCGCCAGGGTCACCATGTTCGCGGTGCGCGACGGCTGCATCGCGGGGCCCAGGCACGAGAAGTCGAACCCCACCTCCGGCAGCACGGCGCCCCGGCCGTCGCGGTCGAAGACGAAGACGACTTGCGACGTCTCCTCCTGCGAGCCGCGCACGCTCTTCTCCGCCGTCTTCGTCAGCTTCAGGCCGCCCGTGATGAGGGCCGTGCCCAGCGCCACCTGTGTCGTCTTCTCCGTGTGCTCGCTCTGCGTGCGCAGGGACGACGCGCCCCGGAGGATGAGCGTCACGTCCTCCAAGGCCATGGTGAGCGGCGCGCCCGCACGAGGCGTGAACGTCGCCTGCGCCGCGCTGAACGTGACGGTGCGTGCAGTGACGCGCTCCGCGACCTCCGACTCGTCGATAGCGAGCGCCGCGAGCCCCGCGTCCCTAAGGGTCTTCACCAGGGCATCCGCCGCATCGGGAGCCAGTCGCGCAATCAGGGCGGGCGGCTCGGGGGCCAGCCGCATGCGGGCCTCCGCAGGGGCCATGCCCGCCGCGGCGGCGAGCACCTGGGCTGCTTCCGGAACCTCACCCGCGGGACGAACGAGCGCGACGATCTTCATGGCGTTTCCCACCCCTGGCACTGAGCGCCGCCATCCTCGCGCGAAAGCAGGATGGCGCGCATCCGAACCCCGGTGTGGCGGGGACATTCCCCGCGCGGTGGACAAACGCTCAGTCGAGCAGGTGCGGGTTGCGCAGCAGCAGCACTCCGGCCTGCACGGTGGCGGTGTAGCCATTGAGCTTGCCGGTGCGCACCCACTCGCTCACGTCGCGCACGCCGCCCTCCGCGAGGACTCGGTCCACCACTCCCTCACCCTGGTTGTAGGCCGCGAGCGCGAGCCGCCAGTCGCCGTAGCGCTCATACAGCGCCTGGAAGAGGGACGCGGCGGCCTCCGTTTCCCGCGCCACGTCCAGCCGCTCGTCACGTCCCGCCTCCACCTTCAGGCCGTAGCGACGCGCCGTCTCCGGAATGAACATCCACACACCCGCGCCCCGCGGCCCCGGCGCCATCGACGGCTCGCGAGACGTCTCCGGCAGGTTGCTCACCGCCGACTCCACCATCGCCACCGCGAGCAGCCCCTCCGGCAGGGAGCGCGAGCGCAGCGTGCCCGCCATCGCCTCGCGGTGCTCCTGGAGGTTCGCCAGCGCCTTGCGCATGAAGTCGCGGCCCTTCCGCGTGGTGACGAACTTGTTGAGCTGTTCGACCACGGCGGCATCCACCACCACCGGCAGGTCCCCCGCCTTCTGCCCCGCCTCCGCCAGCGCACGCGCCTCCGTCAGCGACACCGCGCGCCCCCGCACCGTTCCCTGCGCCCACAACGCCAGCGGCGCGAGCACCAACGCCAGCGACAACGACAGACCCAGGGTGCGCACGGAGCTACGGGGACGAGTCTGGAACAGCATGTGGATCCTCCTGACAGTGGGGTGGGACATGCCGGTGACACCGGCGGGAAGAGCAAGGGCAGCAGGGACACGCAGCGACGCCTGCAACAGGCACCTCGCATACGCATCCGCGGACACGTGCTTCACGGCGACGAGCGCCTCGTCACAGGCGAACTCCTGATGCTCCGCCAACCACCGCGAGAACGCCCGGGCGAACGGATTCCAGAAGAAGGCGCTGTCGAACCCCAGCCGCGCATAGGCAAACACCGTGTCCCGCTGCCGGTGGTGTTGCAGCTCATGCCGCACCGTGAGCCGGAGCGCCTCCGAGTCCTCCAACACCTCAGCGGGAACCACCGCCCACGCGCCTCCAAACGGGAACCACACGGAGAACGCGCCGTCCGCCGCGTCCCCCAGCACCACGCGCACCCGGCCCACTCGGCGAAGCACGGGCAGCGTCTCCAGCTTCCGCCGCAAGCGCGCATACCGCCGCAGCTCCCACGCCAGGAACGCCAACGCCCCCGCACCCACCAACCCCATTCCGACCATCGCCCACGGCAGGCCCATGCCCGAGGACCGCGTCTCCGTCACTGCGCCGAGCACGGGCCGCGCTTCGACTGGCGCCAGCGGCGCGGCGTAGCTCACCAGGGAACGCTCGAACTTGAAGAGCGGCGCCGACGGCATCCACTCCCGTGCGGCGAGCGCCAAGAACGGAAGGAGCACCGCCAGCCCCAGCGCCACCCGCCCCACGCGCAGCGTCTGCCGCGCGTCCAGCCTCCGCTCCATCCCCAACGCCAGCGCCGCGCGCAAGAGCCCGAAGCCCACCGCCACCAGCACCGCCGCCGTGAGGTACGCGGCCAGCACGTCCCGGACGAAGGCGCTCATCCCCGGCCTCCCTTTCGGCCCAGCAGCTTGCGGATCTGCTCCACCTCCTCCGGAGACAGCGGCACCGCCTCCACCAGCCGAGCCACCAGCGACGACGGCGTCCCGTCGAACACCGTCGCCACCAGGTGGCGCACGCTCTGGGTCTCGTAGGCCTCGCGAGACAGCCGCGCCGAGTACAGGTGCCCCCGCCCCTCCTTGCGGCTCTGCACCACGCCCTTCTGCTCCAGGATGCGCAGCACCGTGGACACCGACGTGTAGGCCAGCTTGCGCTCCGGCGGCAGCGCCGCGAGCACGTCCGCCACGCTCACCTCCCCCAGCTTCCACACGAGCTGCATCAGCTCCAGCTCCACGGGCGTGAGCGGCTTGGACTCCTCGACGGACGGCGGCTTCGTCACGGGCATGCCCTCCCCGGCTTCGAACTAAACCCTTAGTTTAAATACAACTAAGCCTTTAGTTTGAAACCGTCAAGCAGGCGGGCGGTGGCTCTCGGTGGTGGGGTGTGCGGATTCCTACGCACTGGAGCGGCCGGGCCCTTAGACTTCCGGGCACATGCTCCACGTCATCCCTCTGGGCGGCCTTGGCGAAATCGGCCTCAACGCCATGGTGCTCGCCTGTCGTGGGGAGATGCTGCTCATCGACGCCGGCTTGATGTTCCCCTCGGCGGGAATGCCCGGCGTGGACATCATCGTCCCGGACTTCACACACCTGCAGCGCAACGCGGCCCAGCTCAAGGGCGTGCTCCTCACGCACGGGCATGAGGACCACATCGGCGCGCTCCCCTACCTGCTGGGCGACATGCCCGTGCCCATCTACGGCACGCGCTTCACGCTCGCGCTCGCGCGTCAGCGCCTGGAGGAGCTGGGCGTGAAGGCGGACCTGCGCGAAATCGAGCCGCGCACGCCCTTCCCCGTGGGCAGCGTCTTCAGCGTGGAGGCCACGCGCGTGACGCACACCGTGCCGGACGCGGTGGGCTTCATCGTGCGCTCCCCCGAAGGCACCGTCATCCACACCGGCGACTTCAAGCTGGACCCCGACCCCATCGACGGCCTCAAGACGGACCTGGAGCGCTGGGGCGAGGCGGGCGACGAAGGCGTGGTGTGCCTGCTGTCGGACTCCACCAACTCCGAGCATGTGGAAGAGACCGGCAGCGAGCGCGTGGTGCAGACCACCTTCGAGCGCCTCTTCCACGAGACGAAGGGCCGCATCGTCGTGGCCCAGTTCTCCTCCAACCTCCACCGCGTCCGGCACCTGCTGGACCTGTGCGAGCGCACCGGCCGGCTCGTCGCGCTCCAGGGCCGCAGCATGGTGCGCAACGTGGAGCTGGCGCGGGAGATGGGCTACCTGGACGTGCCCGACTCGCTCTTCGTGCACCTGGACAACGTGCCCAAGCTCGCGCCCCACCGCGTGGCGGTGCTCACCACCGGCGCGCAGGGCGAACCGCGCGCGGGCCTCACCCAGCTGGCGAATGGCGATGGGCCCGTGCGCCTGGAGCCCGGCGACACCGTCATCGTCAGCGCCCGGCCCATCCCCGGCAACGAGCGCTCCGTGGGCGCGCTGCTCGACCAGCTCCACTGGCGCGGCGCCCGCATCGTCTACGCGCAGGTGGAGCCCGGCGTGCACGTCTCCGGACACGCCAGCCGCCCCCAGCAGCGCCGGGTGCTGGAGTTGATCCGCCCCCGGAATTTCATCCCCGTGCATGGGGAAGTCCGGCACCTGCACCGACACCTGACCACCGCCCGCGAGGCCGGCATGGCGGCGGAGGGCCTGCTGCTGGCCCACGACGGGGACGTGGTGACGTTCGAGGAGGGGCGGGGCCGTTTCACTGGCAGCGTGCCTTCAGGGCGCATCATGATGGAGCGCTCCGGGGACGGGGTGGTGACGCCGGAGACGCTGGTGGAGCGCAACCGGCTGGCGGAGACGGGCGTGGTGGCCGCGGCGGTGGTGCTCCGGCGCGACACCCAGGCGCTGGTAGCGGGGCCCCAGCTGTCCGGCCAGGGCCTCAGCCCGGACGAGCAGGGCGTGCTGGCCCGGGTGGCCCAGGACGCGCGGGCCTTCTTCGAGGAGCTCAACCCCCTGCTCCGAGGGGACGACGCCCTGGCGCGGGAGGAGCTCGTGAAGGCGGTGAAGCGGGCCTTCAAGCAGCACACCTCCCGGCGCACCCTGGTGGTGCCCTTGGTCGTCCGGGTGTAGGTATGGTAAGGGCGCGAAAAGGTCCCCCCCCATGCCCTCCTTTGACGTCATCTCCAAAATCGATCTGGCTGAGCTCGACAACGCGGTCAATCAGACCCGGAAGGAGCTCAGCACCCGCTACGACTTCCAGGGCGTGAAGGCCGAAATCGAAATCGCTCCGGATCATTCCTCGCTCACGCTGAAGACCAACAGCGAGGAGAAGCTCCAGGCCGCCAAGGAGGTCCTGCTCGGCAAGCTGGCCAAGCGCGGCATCAGCCTGCGCGTGCTGGAGTTCGGCGACATCGAGAAGACAGGCCTGTCCAACGTCAAGCAGCCCATCAAGCTCCAGCAGGGCATCCCGGTGGAGAAGTCCAAGGAGCTCATCAAGGTCCTCAAGGAGTCGAAGATCAAGGTGCAGGGCTCCATCCAGGCGGATCAGCTCCGCGTCACGGGCAAGAACCGGGACGACCTGCAAGAGGCCATGGCGCTGTTCCGCAAGGAGCAGGACCGCCTCAGCCTGGACATGCAGTTCACCAACTTCCGCGACTAGAGGCGCCCCTTCGCCATGCACGCCGCCCGTCTGGCCTCCCTGCCGCTCTGCCTGCTCTTCGCCACCGCCTCACTCGCGCAGGACGGGGCGCCCCGGCCCAGCAAGCCGGTGCCCGTGCTCAAGAAGGCGCCCCGGCCGGAGAAGGGGCTCAAGGACTTCGGCTCGCCGCTGGTCCTCAAGCCGCTGTCCACCGAGGGCGCCACCGCCAACTTCTCCGCCCGGGTGGGCTGGCGCAAGGACACGCTCTTCGTGGGCGTGGAGGCCACGGACAACCAGCTGCTCGCGGGTGACATCATCACCCTCACGCTCTACTTCCCGGACTCGGGGACCACCGCCACGGGCTACACCTACCGCTTCGCCTTCGACGGCCAGCGCACCTCCGGGGCGGACAGCGGCACGCCCAGGTTCGCGCAAAGCCTGGTGAACGCCGCCGTGCACCGACAGGGCGACACCCTGTCGGTGGTGGCGATGATTCCCGTGCGCGCCCTGCCCCGCTTCCCCGCCGTGGATCCGCTCGTCATGGACCTCTGCATCACCTACGAGGACCAGGACCAGGTGGGCGCCAAGGTGGTGCCGGTGTCCAACTGCAAGGGCGGCACCATGCCGGAGGGTGAAGCGCTGCGCCTGCCGGACGAGGCGCGCAAGAACCTCAAGCTGAAGCCCCCCGCCAGCGTCACCGCGCTGGAGGCGGCGCCCACCGGCTGGCTGGGCTGGAGCCTGTTCAGCTACCCGGACTGGGCCCAGGGCGAACAGGCCCTCACCCCCGCCTCGCTGCGCGCGCTGGTGGCCCCCACGGCCGTGGACGCCTCGAAGATGGGCGTGAACCTGCCGGAAGCATTAAGCCTGCCGGACGGACGACCGGTCGTTACCGTGCTCACTGGGAAGAATCCCTATGCCGTCGAGGGTCAATGCGACTCCGACGACGAGCTCCGGATGGGGCTCTATGTGGTGTCGGGGAAGACAGCCCAGCGAGTGCTCGACTGGCCGGCCGCCACCTGTGCGCTGGGTCGCGCCACTTCGGTGGAGCTGGAAGAAGACGGGGCGCTGAACATCGGTTACTCGAACGGCGCCATCATCAACTTCGTTTGGAGTGCGGACCACTTCGAGCGAACGCAACTGGGAAAGCGGTAGACGCGCGTGGAAGAGACCAAGAGCCTGTACATGATGACCCTCGGCTGCCCGAAGAACCGGGTGGACTCCGAGGTGATGCTGGGCACGCTGCGCACGCGCGGCTATTCGCTCGTGCAGGAGGCCTCGGAGGCCGAGGTCATCGTGGTCAACACGTGCGCCTTCATCGGGCCGGCGAAGCAGGAGTCGGTGGACTCCATCCTGGAGATGGCGGAGCTGAAGAAGTCGGGCTCGTGCAAGACGCTCGTCGTCACCGGCTGCCTGTCCCAGCGCTACGGCCAGGAGCTGTCGCAGGAGATGCCGGAGGTGGACCACTTCCTGGGCACCAGCGCGTACGCCCAGATTGGCGACCTGCTGGCGGCGGAGGCCACGCCGCGCCAGGTGATTCCGGATCCGGACTACATCCACAACGCGGAGACGCCGCGCATCAACTCGATGCCGAAGTACACGGCGTACCTGAAGATTTCGGAAGGGTGCGACAACGCCTGCGCGTTCTGCATCATCCCCACGCTGCGCGGCGGCCAGCGCTCGCGCACGGTGCAGGACATCGTGGCGGAGGCGCGGAACCTGGTGGACAGCGGCGTGCAGGAGCTGAACCTGGTCGCGCAGGACCTGACGGCGTACGGGCATGACCTGCCCGGCAAGCCGAAGCTCCACGAGCTGCTCAAGGAGCTGGTGAAGGTGGACGTGAAGTGGATCCGCCTGCACTACGCCTACCCGCGCGTGTTCCCGGACGAGCTCATCGACGTCATCGCCACCGAGCCGAAGATCGCCAAGTACCTGGACATGCCGGTGCAGCACGCCAGCGACAAGCTGCTCCTGTCCATGAAGCGCGGCCGCAACTCGGAGTTCCTCAAGAAGCTGCTGGGCAAGCTGCGCGAGCGCGTGCCGAACCTGGTGATGCGCACCTCGCTCATCGTCGGCCTGCCGGGTGAGACGGAAGAGGACTTCGAGCTCCTGAAGGAGTTCGTGAAGGAGCAGCGCTTCCAGCGCCTGGGCGTGTTCCAGTACTCGGACGAGGAGAACACCGCCGCGTTCGACCTGCCGAACAAGGTCCCGGCGAAGACCATCGAGCGCCGCTGGCGCGAGGTGATGGCCATCCAGAAGCGCATCAACCGCGAGCAGAACAAGAAGCTCGTGGGCCAGAAGCTCACCGTGCTGGTGGAGGGCCCCAGCGAGGAGTCCGAGCACCTGCTGGTGGGCCGTCACGAGGGCCAGGCGCCGGAAATCGACGGGCAGGTCTACATCAACGACGGCCTGGCGTACCCGGGCGAGTTCGTCACCGTGGAGGTGACGGAGGCGCACGACTACGACCTCATCGCCCGCGTGGTGGAGCGCCCGGATCCGAAGCAGCGCGAGCACACCCCGCGCGAGGCCCATCCCGCGCCCGTGCCGCTGAAGGCGCTGGCGCGTCCGCCGGAGCCGCGGCCGGAGTAGCCCGTCACCGCGAAGGCCGTGCCCCGGGCCCGCCCCGTCCTCCCCACCGGAGGCGGTCGCGGGCCCGAGCCGTTCGTGGGCCCTACTTCGGATCCTCGGGCTCCAGCTCGCGCTCCTCGACGGGCGGCGGCTGCGGGCCCGAGCCCTTCGTCGGCACCGCCACGCCCTCGCCCAGTGGCGTGGGCTGGCACTCGCACACGGTGCGCCGCGACGCGGACTCCGTGACGAAGGCGCACGTCGTGGGGCACTCGGGCTGACGCCCTTCTTCCACCAGCGACACCACGTAGCTCTTCGCGCTCTGGAGCGCGGCGTGGCACGCGGGCAGGGTCTTCTCCAGCGACGCCCACGGCAGCCGGTGCTGCGTGTTGGCGCCACGGGTGGTGGTCGGGAAGCTCAGGCCCACCTGGCAGCCCGTCTCCAGACGCTGACCCTCCACGCCCCGAGGCTCCACGTACAGGCGCACGCCCTCCGGCACGTCCCGGAACACCTCGCCGGAGAGGGCCACCGCGCCGTCGGGCTCCGCGCGCACGAAGATGCCGTAGCAGCCCTCCTCGCTGAACGCGCCGCCCTCGCCCGCGCACTGCTGCCGGCCTCCGCCCTCGGGCGTGCGCACGTGGGGCCTGCGCAGCACCAGCGCCCCACCCTGCGCGTCCACGGTGGTGGTGAAGCGGCCCCACACGTCCGGCCCCAGCCGGCCCAGGCTGCTCTGCGACGGCCAGCGCCCCGCGGCCTCCATCACCAGGGGCTTCACGCCCAGGCCGTCGGCCACCTCCACCGCGTCCACCACGAAGGTGCGCGGCGGCAGGCCCGCGGCCGTCTCCAGCGGCTGAAGCCCCTGCCCCAGGGAGGGGTCCACCGCCAGGCGGGAGAAGGGCTCACGCGTGCCCAGCACGAAGGGGCCGGTGATGCTCGCCCCGCCCTGCGTCACCTGCACGGCCAGGAGCGGCCAGTCGCCCAGCGGCTCGCGGCTCAGCTCCACCACGTGCGACTCGCGCACGGCGTCCGTCCCGCGCAGCTCCGCGTCGTAGGCCTCCCGGGGACGCGAGGCGGTGAAGGTCACCTCGCGGCGCAGCGGATCCACCGTGAGGGCATACGGAAACAGCACGTCCTGACCCAGCGTCACCGAGCAGCCCGTCTCACCGGAGAGCAGCAGCGTGCGCAGGGGCGGCGACACCGGGCCCACCGTCAACGGCGGCGCCGGAACCTCCGGCCAGGAGCGATGACCTCCGGAGGACTCCGGCACGCGAGCGGTCCCCGCGGCCGCGGGCGGCGCGCCGTCGAAGCAGCTGGAGGACACGAGCGACAGCGGCCGCGTGACGTCCAGCACCACCGGCACGGCCCGGTTCCCCAACCGCCCCGCCACCGTCAGCCGCAGCGCGGGCGACGACAGGAGGGGCAGCGTCTGCCCCGCGAGGCTCGTGGGACGTGAAGGGCCCGCGGGCGCGGCGGAGTGACACCCCGCGCCCAGCAGCACGCATCCCGCCAGCAGCACGCCGCGCATGGGGGCGGGCCGTCCTACTGCGCCTTCTTGGTGAAGTCGTCCACGCGGGTGCCCTCGGGCGGGTTCAGCTTGAAGCTGTCCGCGGAGATGCCCACGTTCGTCTTCAGGTCCAGGAAGGCGATGGTGTTCTCACTGCCGTCCGGATCCACCACCGTGCTCTTGAGCACCTGCGCCGTTGAAGGGTCCACCTCCAGGCGCACCTGGCGGAAGCGCGGCTCGTTCTTCAGCGGATCCAGCACCAGCAGCGTGCCCTTGCAGTCCTTGCAGGCGCCCTTGGTGATGGCGAACTCGTCCGCCAGCTTCCCCTGGCCGAAGAGGAACGTCACCGACGCGGACAGCTGGCTGGTGTCCATGGCCGCCACCGACAGCGTCTGCGCTTCCGGGTCGTGCATGTAGACCTTGTTGCCCGCGAGCACGAACGTCCGCTTGGACGGGTTCTCGTACTCCCAGCGCATCAGGCCCGGCTTCTTGTAGGTCACCGTGCCCGTGGACGTCTGCGTGCGGCGGAAGGCCTTGTACTTGTAGTCCTGCTTGAAGCCCGCCTTGAAGTCGCCCGTCTTCTCGTAGAAGGCCTGCATCCGGTCCACGAGCGTCTTCACCTCGGGCGCCATCGGCTTCGGAGCGGCCGTGGTGGCGCCGGCGGCGACGCTCGCGTCGCCCTGCTTCGCGGCGGGGGGCATGGCGGCGGTGCCGGCATCCTTGGGAGCGGCGGGCTGCGGC
>NZ_RAWQ01000279.1:0-10837 GCF_003668965.1 Corallococcus sp. AB030 | reverse complement strand
GGGGTGGGGGATTACTTCAGGTCCAGGATGGGCCAGTTGTACGCGCGCGCGAGCGAGCGCAGCCGCAGGTCCGGGTTCACCGCGGTGGGCCGTCCCACCACGGCGAGCATGGCGTAGTCGGAGGCGCTGTCCGAGTAGCCATGGCACTGGTTGAGGGCCAGGCCTTCGCGCTCGCAATAGGCGCGGATGGCGTTGGCCTTGTTGGCGCCTTCGATGATGGGCGGAATCACCTTGCCGGTGGCCTTGCCGCCCACGAACTGCATCTTGTTGGCGATGACGTCATCGCAGCCCAGGTGCCGGGCCAGCGGGCGCATGGTGAAGTCCAGCGCTCCGGTGACCAACACGATGCGGCAACCGGCACGACGCGCCTCGTCGATGAGGTCCTGCGTCTGCTCGTACAGCGCGGGCTTGAGGACGTCCTCGAACATGTCCTCCGCGATGGTGACGAGCCGGTCCTCGCTGAGGCCCGAGTAGTACCGGTAGAAGAACTCGTTGAAGGCCTTGCGGTTGACGGCATCCAGGATGCCGAACACCGGGAGCCCCAGGGCGGTGCCCAGGGTGCGGCCCGCGATGCCCCGGAGCGAGCCCCGGTTCATGGCGTAATAGGCATAGACGTGGACGATGTTCGTCCGGACCAGCGTCCCGTCGACGTCGAAGAAGGCTGCTTTGGCGGGCACTTTGGGGGGCATGGGCGGTCGGGCTTCCTCCCATCCTGGGGGGGGTCCGGTCAACGAAAGCGGAAGGCCAGCGTGGGCTGCGGGCCCTTTGGGCGCATGGGGCTATAACCAGCCCTGCGCGCGATACCATTCACCACTGCGAGTGATGGACTCCGCCAGGCCACGGCGCGGCCGGAAGCCCAGCAGGCGCTCGGCCTTGGCCCCCGAGCAGGTCCAGGCCGGGGCCAGGAGCTGCCGCGCCAGCTTCCGGTTCAGGGGGAGCTTGCGGCCCGTCAGCCGCGTCACCCCGTCCGCCGCCGAGGCCAGGGCGGTCAGCACCGCCGGGGACAGCCTCCAGGTGCGCGTCTGGAAGCCCAGGGCCTTCGCCCCCAGGTCCTGCATCTCCTCCAGGGTCAGCCGCTCCGGCCCCGCGCAGAAGAACGCCTCCCCCAGGGCCTCCGGCTTCTCCGCCAATACGAGCAGCAGGTCCACCACGTCCTCCACGTCCACCAGGGACAGGGGACGGGGGCCTCCGGCCAGCTCCATCCGGATGCCCTTCTTCCCCAGCTTGAAGAAGGTCAGGTTTTCCCGGTCTCCGGGCCCGAGGATGCGCGGCGGGCGGATCACCGTCACCGGCAGCCGGTCCTGGAAGGAGAACGCGATGCGCTCCGCTTCCGCCTTGCTCTCGCCGTACCACTCATGCGGATGGAAGGCGTCCTCCTCTACATGGGGGCGCTCCGGGGTGGAGGGCCCGTGGGAGGCCAGGGAGCCGCACATCACCAGCCGGGGACGGGGCTCTGGCAGGGCGGCCATGGCCTCACAGATGAGGCGGGTGCCCTCCGCGTTGACGCGCATGAACTCGTCGCGCAGCGCGGCGCGGCGGATGCCAGCCAGGTGGAAGACGACGTCCACGCCCTTCACCGCGCTGGCCAGCGAGGCGGGGTCCGTCACGTCGCCCACCAGCCGCGTCCAGGGGTGGCCCTCCAGGGCCTTTTCCAGCTCGCGGGTGTCCGTGGTGGGGCGCAACAGGCATGAAATCCGGTCGCCGCGAGCCGCCAGCGCTCGCGCGAGCCAGGTCCCCAGGAAGCCACCGGCACCAGTGATGAGGGCATTCATGGGCGCTGTTTCATCCGAAAAGCCACATCCCGTCCACCGCCGAAAAGGGCAGGGTCCCCCACGAGGGGGAGGCTGCTCCGGGTGCCGACTTTCCGCCTCCGGACGCGCCGCGAGGCACAATCCCCGAGGGAAAACGGCCTCCGGAGCCGGATTCTGGCGCTCCGGACGCGTCGCGGGACTTCCGTTCCCGAGGGAAGAATGCGCTGCGGGGCCGAGTTCTAGCCTCCGAAGCCGTCGCTCCGAGGAGCCCCAGAGGGAAAAAGCGCGCGATGGACGCTGTTTTTCGCTCTAGGCCGTGCTACTACGCGCCATCGGCTCTAGCTTGAAGATGAAAGCACGCCGTGCAACGTCCCCTTCGGAGGGGAGGAGACACAAGACGAATGGCCGCCAAGAAAGCCGCTGCGAAGAAGTCTGCCCCTGCTGCCGCGAAGAAGGCTCCTGCCGCGAAGAAGGCCGCGGGCCGTAAGCCCAACGCCGCGTTCATGAAGGAGATGACGCCCTCCGCTGAGCTGGCGGCGATCGTCGGTTCCAAGGCGCTGCCCCGCACCGCGGTGGTCAGCAAGATCTGGGACTACATCAAGAAGAACAACCTCCAGGACGCGAAGAACAAGCGCCAGATCAACGCCGACGACAAGCTCAAGCCCATCTTCGGCGGCAAGAAGAACGTCACCATGTTCGAGATGACCGCGCTGGTGAACAAGCACCTGAGCTGAACGGTGCAGGGCCCGTCGGGGCCGTCGCCGGTAGCCCGAAGGACCCTGGGGGCTCGTCACGCATCGCGCGGGACGGGCCCTTCGCTTTTTCCCTCTGGACCGGCCGCCCGTCCGGAGCGTTGAAAAGGGGGCGAAGGCGCATCTGCCCGCTGGCGGACGCGCCGCGTCGGACCTACCTCTGGGGGTCATGTTCCACGACGGTTCCGAGGCAGGGGAGCGCTCCGCGCGGGTGGCGGACGCGGATGGCACGAACACGGCGGTGGAAGCCCAGGCGGAGGGCCTGTTCGAACAGGTCCAACGCGAGCTGCAATCGCGCCGCGGCACGCCGCTGTCCACCTACCGGATGCAGCTGCACCAGGGCTTCACCTTCCAACAGGCGAAGGCGCTGGTGCCGTACCTGGCCCGGCTGGGCGTGAGCGACTTCTATGCGTCGCCCTACCTCAAGGCCACGCCCGGCAGCACCCACGGCTACGACTGCGTGGACCACCAACGGCTCAACCCGGAGGTGGGCACGGAGGAAGAGCACGCCGCCCTCTGTGACGCCCTGAGCGAGCACGGGCTGGGGCAGGTGCTGGACGTGGTGCCCAACCACATGGGCATCGAGCGGGACAACCGGCTGTGGTTGGACGTGCTGGAGAACGGCCCATCGTCCGTCTACGCGAAGTTCTTCGACATGGACTGGCGGCCGGTGAAGGACGAGCTGGCGGACAAGGTGCTGCTGCCCATCCTGGGCGACCAGTACGGCATCGTGCTGGAGCGCGGCGAGCTGAAGCTGTCCTATGAGTCCGGCGCCTTCCATCTGCACTACTACGACCACCGTCTGCCGGTGGCGCCGCGCCAGTACGCGACCCTCCTCAAGCACGGCCTGGAGCGGTTGGAGAAGCAGCTGGGTCCGGAGTCGACGCACCTGGTGGAGCTGCTCTCCATCCTGACGGCCCTGGACCACCTGCCGCTGCGCACGGAGGTGGACGCGGCGAAGGTGACGGAGCGGCACCGCGAGAAGGAGGTCATCAAGCGGCGACTCGCCGCGGTGGTGGCGGACAGCGCGGAGCTGGCGGCGTACGTGGAGGAGAACCTCCGGGTGTTCAACGGCACGCCCGGCAACGTGCGCTCCTTCGACCTCCTGGATTCGCTGCTGCAGAACTGCAGCTACCGGCTGGCGCACTGGCGCGTGGCGGGCGAGGAGATCAACTACCGCCGCTTCTTCGACATCAACGGCCTGGCCGCCATCCGCGTGGAGGACGCGGATGTCTTCCAGGAGGCGCACCAGCGCATCTTCGAGTGGCTGCGCGAGGGGCGCGTCACGGGCCTGAGAATCGACCACCCGGACGGCCTCTTCGACCCCACCGCCTACTTCCTGGACCTGCAGGAGCGCTTCTTCGTGGAGCGCGCGCGGGCGCGCTTCGACGCGGAGAAGAAGGAGGGGGACGACGCGCGGTGGCCGGAGGTGGAGGCGCTCTTGCGCGCGAAGTGGCGGCGCCAGGTGATGGACACGCCGGACAGCCCGCTGCGCAAGGCGCTTTTCGTGGCGGTGGAGAAGATTCAAGGCGGCCGCGAGCGCATCCCGGAGTCGTGGGCGGTGCACGGCACCACCGGCTACCGCTTCGCCAACGCGGTGAGCGGCCTGTTCGTGCACCCGGCCGCGGAGGCGCACCTGACGGAGACGTACGAGCGCTTCGCGGGCGGCACGCAGGACTTCGCGGAGCTGGTGTACCAGAAGAAGCTGCTCATCATGCGCGTGAGCATGGCCAGCGAAATCAACGTGCTGGCGCACGAGCTCAACCGCATCTCGGAGATGAACCGCCGCACGCGCGACTTCACGCTCAACAGCCTGCGGCGCGCGCTGGTGGAGTTCATCGCGCTGTTCCCCGTGTACCGCACCTACGTGGACGGCTGGCGCGCGGAGCTGGACGTGCGCGATGTGCAGTACATCGAGTGGACCCTCCAGCGCGCCAAGGAGCGCAACACCACCACCAACGCCTCCATCTTCGACTTCCTGCGCGACATCCTCCTGGGCCGCTACCCGGAGCACGTGGGGGATGAAGAGAAGGCGGTGATGCTGCGGTTCGCGATGAAGCTCCAGCAGGTGACGGGCCCCGTCATGGCCAAGGGCCTGGAGGACACCGTCTTCTACATCTACAACCGGCTGGTGAGCCTCAACGAGGTGGGCGGCGAGCCGGAGCACTTCGGCATGCGCGCCACCACCTTCCACCTGCGCAACCAGGAGCGCGCGGAGCGCTGGCCGGCGAGCATGCTCACCTCCAGCACCCACGACACCAAGCGCAGCGAGGACGTGCGCGCGCGCATCAACGTCCTCACGGAGCTGCCGGAGGACTGGCGGGAGAAGGTGCGCGCCTGGGCGGACCTCACCCGGCCCTTCGTCAGCCACCTGCCCTCGGGCCCCGCGCCGTCGTCCAACGACGTCTACCTCTTCTTCCAGACGGTGGTGGGCGCGTGGCCCATGGGCGAGCAGGTGCCCGAAGGCGAGTGGAAGGAGTTCCACCGCCGCGTGCGCGAGTACATGGGCAAGGCCATCAAGGAGGCCAAGGTCCGCACGTCGTGGACCAACCCGGACGGCTCCTACGACGACGCGGTGGCGCGCTTCGTGGACGCGTGCTTCGACCCCTCGAAGGGCCAGGCCTTCCTGGATGACATGAAGGCCTTCAAGCGCCGCATCGAGCGCGCGGGCCAGCACAACGCGCTGGGGCAGCTGCTCCTGAAGCTGGCCTCGCCCGGCGTGGTGGACACGTACCAGGGCTGCGAGCTGTGGGACTTGTCGCTGGTGGATCCGGACAACCGCCGGCCGGTGGACTACGCCCTGCGCGAGCGGCTGCTCACGGCGCTGGACGACGCGGCGGCGAAGGACCGGCCCGCCCTGTGCGAGCGGCTGGTGAAGGACCTGGATGACGGGCAGGTGAAGCTCTTCGTCCTGGCGGAGGCGCTGCGGCTGCGCCAGAAGTACGCGGACCTCTGCCGCGCGGGCGGTTACGAGGCGCTGGAGCTGTCCGGGCCGCGCTCGCCCGCGGCGGTCGGCTTCGCGCGCACGCACGGTGAAAGCGTGCTGATTGCCTGCGCGCCGCGTTACACGCTGGAGGCGCTGGAGTCCGGCGGGCTGGCTCAGGCGTATGACGGTACGTTCCTGAACCTTCCGGAAGCATATGCGGGCATGATGTTCCGCAATGTCTTCACCGGGCGCCCCGTCCGTCCCCAGCAGGGGCCGGGAGGCGTGGGGCTGGCCCTGGGGCCGCTCCTCGCGGAGTTCCCGGTGGTGCTGCTGGAGAGGAGCACTGGATGAGAAGGGCCGAGGTGCTTCCAGGGAAGCCGTTTCCCCTGGGCGCCACGTACGACGGGAACGGCGTGAACTTCGCCGTGTTCAGCGAGCACGCGAAGAAGGTGGAGGTCTGTCTCTTCGACCCCGCCGACCCCAAGAAGGAGACGCGCCGCTTCCCGTTGCTGGAGACCACGAACCACGTCTTTCACGGCTACATGCCGGGCGTGCACGCCGGCTGTCTGTACGGCCTGCGGGTTCACGGTCCGTATGAACCGAAGAAGGGCCTGCGCTTCAACCCGCACAAGCTCCTGGTGGACCCCTACGCCCGCGCGCTGCACGGTCAGGTGGACCCCAAGGCGCCCATCCACGGGTACGTGCACGGGGGCAAGGAGGAGGACCTCGTCATGGACACGCAGGACGACGCCTGGGGCGTGCCCAAGGCGGTCATCCTGTCGGACGGGTTCGACTGGGAGAATGACAAGCGGCCGGAGGTCCCCTGGCACAAGACGGTCCTCTACGAGCTGCACGTCAAGGGCTTCACCAAGCTGAACCCGCGCATGCCGGAGCACCTGCGCGGCACGTACGCGGGCCTGGCGCACCCGGCCAGCATCGAGCACCTGAAGAAGGTGGGCGTGACGAGCGTGGAGCTGCTCCCCATCCACGCCTTCATGGACGAGCCGTTCCTCACCCAGAAGGGGCGCTCCAACTACTGGGGCTACAACACGCTGGGCTTCTTCGCTCCGGACGCGCGCTACTGCGCGTCGGGCTCGCTGGGCGAGCAGGTGGCGGAGTTCAAGGGGATGGTGAAGCTGCTGCACCGCGCGGGAATCGAAGTGATTCTCGACGTCGTGTACAACCACACCTGCGAGGGCAACCACCTGGGCCCCACGCTGTCCTTCAAGGGGCTGGACGCCGGCGCGTACTACCGGCTCAGTGAGAAGGACCCGCGCTACTTCATGGACTTCACGGGGTGCGGCAACTCGTGGAACGCCACGCACCCGTATGCGCTGAAGCTCATCGCGGACTCGCTGCGCTACTGGGTGGAAGTGATGCACGTGGACGGCTTCCGCTTCGACCTGGCGACGACGCTGGGACGCGACAGGCACGGATACGACACCCGCGCGGCCTTCTTTCAAATCCTCCACCAGGACCCCGTCTTGAGCCGCGTGAAGCTCATCGCGGAGCCGTGGGACGTGGGGGACTACGGCTACCAGGTGGGCAACTTCCCGGTGCTGTGGAGCGAGTGGAACGGCAAGTACCGCGACACCATGCGCCGCTACTGGAAGGGTGACGACCGGCAGGCGGCGGAGATTGGTTCCCGGCTCACCGGCAGCTCCGACCTGTTCGCGCTGTCCGGCCGCAAGCCCACGGCGAGCGTGAACTTCGTCACCGCGCATGACGGCTTCACGCTGCACGACCTGGTGACGTACAGCCAGAAGCACAACGAGGCCAACGGCGAGGAGAACCGCGACGGCGCCAATGACAACCACGCCTGGAACTGCGGCGTGGAGGGGGAGACGAACGACCCCAAGGTGAACACGCTGCGCGAGCAGCAGAAGCGCAACTTCCTGGCGTCCCTCTTCCTGTCGCAGGGCGTGCCCATGCTGGTGGCGGGCGACGAGATGGGCCGCACGCAGAAGGGCAACAACAACGCCTACTGCCAGGACAACGAGCTGTCGTGGGTGAACTGGGAGCTCAACGAGAAGCAGCGCCAGCTCCTGGACTTCACCGCCCGCATCATCAAGCTGCGGCGCGAGCAGCCGGTGCTCTCCAAGCGCCGCTTCTTCCGCGGGGCCCACATCTGGGACAGCGAGCTGAAGGACCTGGCGTGGTTCCGGCCGGACGGCAAGGAGATGAAGCGCGACGACTGGGAGAAGCCCTACGTGCGCTCCCTGGCCTTCCTGCTGGGGGGGGACGCCATCGCCACGCCGGACGACGAGGGCCACCGCATCGTCGGGGACACCTTGCTGGTGCTGCTCAACGCGCACCACGAGCCCATCACCTTCATGCTGCCCGCCCTGGAGTGGGGCGCGGACTGGGAGCTGGTGGTGGACACCGCGGCCACGGGGGAATCCCTGCGCACGCACACCCCGGCGGGCGGCAAGGTGCAGGCGGCGGGACGTTCCCTGGTGGTCTTGCGGCGCCCGGCGACGGAATGGGAGTAGCCGCCGGGGCCGTCCCGGAGTAGGCAGCGGGCGTGATGACCCACACGCTCTGGCCCTGGGTGGCCTTCAACGTCTTCGTCCTGGCGATGCTCGCCATGGACCTGGGGCTGTTCCACCGCAAGGAGCACGCGGTGTCGTCGAAAGAGGCGACGCTGTGGACTCTGGTGTGGGTGAGCATCAGCCTCGCGTTCTGCGGAGGCGTGTTCCACTACGGCGGCAAGGGGCCGGCGCTGGAGTGGCTGACGGCGTACGTCGTGGAGTACGCGCTGTCGGTCGACAACCTCTTCGTCTTCCTGATGGTGTTCGGCTACTTCCGGGTGCCGCCGCAGCACCAGCACCGGGTGCTCTTCTGGGGCATTCTGGGCGCGTTCGTGATGCGCGCGGTGCTCATCGTCGCGGGCACGGCGCTGGTGGCCCGCTTCGAGTGGCTCATCTTCCTGTTCGGCGCGTTCCTCGTCTACACGGCCTCCAAGATGCTCTGGGCCAAGGACGACGACGACGTGGACCCGGAGGCGGGCTTCATCGTCAAGATGGCCCGGCGCCTGCTGCCGGTGTCGCGCCAGGGAGACGGCAGCCGCTTCTTCCTCCACGAGGATGGCCGGCGCAAGGTGACGCCGCTGTTCATCGTGTTGCTGGTGGTGGAGGCCACGGACCTGCTCTTCGCCATGGACTCCATCCCGGCGGTGCTGGGCATCAGCAAGGACCCGTTCATCATCTACACGTCCAACGTCTGCGCCATCCTGGGCCTGCGCTCGCTCTTCTTCGTCGTCTCCAGCCTGATGGAGAAGTTCCATCTGCTGAAGGCCGCGCTGGGCGTCATCCTGGCCTTCGTGGGCGTGAAGATGCTCATCGAGCACTGGTACAAGATTCCCATCGGCATCTCGCTGGCGGTGATTGCCGCCTGCCTCCTGGTGGCCATCGTGGCGTCGCTGGTGTTCCCCAAGCCTCCGGAGGCCGCGGGCTCCACCCCGGTGGCGGACGCGGACAAGGCCCCGGACGCGCCGGCCAAGGAGCAGGAGCGCGGCTGACGGGGGCCCTGGAGCCTCGGGAGACCCCTGCGTTTCCCTTGCATCGGGCGGGAGTCGCTGCCAAGTCTCCCGGCATGTCCACCGCCACCACCGACGGCATCCGCGTCACCGTGGAGCCGACCTTCTGGCCGGAGCGCAGCACTCCTGAGTCCGGGCAGTTCGCCTTCATGTACAAGGTGGTGCTCTTCAACGAAGGCACCGTCCCGGCGCAGCTGCGGTCGCGGCATTGGATCATCACCGACGCCCAGGGCCACGTGGACGAGGTGAAGGGTGAGGGCGTGGTCGGCCGTCAGCCGCACCTCAAGCCGGGCGAGCGGTTCGAGTACACCAGCTGGGCGATGCTGAAGACGCCCTTCGGCACCATGCGCGGCGGCTACGAGATGGAGCGTCCGGACGGCACGCGCTTCGAGGCGCGCATCGCCGAGTTCGCGCTCACGCTGCCGCACGCGCTGCACTGAAAAAGACTCCCGAGGGACTTCGCGCATGGCCGTGCCGACCACGAAGCGGGGACTGCTGCTCGTCAACCTGGGGACGCCGGACGCGCCCGAGTCCGGGCCGGTGCGCCGCTACCTGCGCGAGTTCCTCAACGACCCGCGCGTCATCGACATCCACCCGGTGGGGCGCTGGTTCCTCCTGAACCTCTTCATCCTTCCCTTCCGCCCCGCGAAGAGCGCGGAGGCGTACCGCAAGGTGTGGATGAAGGAGGGCTCGCCGCTGCTCGTGTACAGCCGCGCGCTGGAGGCGCGGGTGCGGGAGCAGCTGGGGGACGACTACGAAGTCGAGCTGGCCATGCGCTACGGCAACCCGTCGCTGCCGGACGCCATCGCGCGGCTGAAGGCGAAGGGCGTGTCGGAGTTCACGGTGCTGCCGCTGTACCCGCACGAGGCGGCGTCGTCTTCCGCGTCGTCGCTGGCGCGCATCTATGAAGTGCTGGCGGAGGGCTGGGACGTTCCCAACGTGCGCGCGGTGCCGGCGTTCTGGGATGACGCGGGCTTCCTGGACGCGTTCGCGTCGGTGGCCCGGCCGGTGATTGCCGACATGCGCGCGGACCACGTGCTCTTCAGCTTCCACGGGTTGCCGGAGCGGCACATGCGCAAGAGCGACCCGACGGGAAAGCACTGCCTGGCGTCCTCGGGGTGCTGTGACGCCATCACGGCGGAGAACCGGCACTGCTACCGCGCGCAGTGCTTCGCGACGGCGCGGATGCTGGCCCAGCGGCTGGCGCTGCCGGAGGGCGGCTACACGGTGTCCTTCCAGTCGCGGCTGGGGCGCACGCCGTGGGTGAAGCCCTACACGGACCTGGTGCTGCCGGAGCTGGCGGCGAAGGGCGTGAAGCGGCTGGCGGTGATGTGCCCGGCCTTCGTGGCGGACTGCCTGGAGACGCTGGAGGAGGTTGGCCTCCGTGCGAAGGAGCAGTTCGTGGAGGCGGGCGGCGAGTCGCTGACGCTGGTGCCGTCCCTCAACGCCCACCCGGAGTGGGTGGACGCCGTGGTGCGGATGGTGCGCGCTTCGGACGGCCCGGCCCCTACGGCGCGGGCGGAGTCGCGGTAGGCGCGGGCGCTGCTTCCGGAGCCTGGGGCGCGGCCGGAGCCTGCTGGGGCGCGCTGACGGGCGTGATGCGGGCCTTGTAGGTGCCCGCGGGCAGGTTCACGGCGGGCTGCGCGGGGCCGTTGAGGGCGGTGGACAGGGTGCCCTCCCAGGAGCGCCACTGGCCGGCCTTCACCAGGAACTCGCCCTTGCCGGTGACCTTCACGGTGGCGCCCAGCTCGGTGCCTTCCGGCTGTGCGGTGGGGGCGGGCGCGTCGTCCAGCTCGTTGGGGACCTCGATGGCGGTGTTCTCGGGGCCCGCCTGCTTCGCGGCCTTGTCCTTCTTGGGGAGGGCGGGGCG
>NZ_RAWQ01000278.1:0-10955 GCF_003668965.1 Corallococcus sp. AB030 | reverse complement strand
CCCACTGGAGTCACCTGGGGGCGTTCGCCCTGGCCCTGGCCGCCGTGAGCATCTGGTCGACGCGCGTCACGCGAGAGCCCCCCTCGCCGTGGTCCGCGCCGGAGCCCACCCGGCCCCTGGAGGCCCGGCTGACCTCCGTCCCCCTGGATGGACACCGCCCCTACGTGCCCATGCGCGGAGGGGTTCCCGCGGCGGCGCCGCTACCGCTGCGGGAGCTGGCCCGGATGGAGGACCGGCAGGACTGGCGGGGCATCGCCTCCGCGTACCTGCTTGCGGGCGACGCGCGGCAGGCCCTGAACTACCTGGGCAACGCGGCCGCCTCCCCGGACGTGGACTCCGACCGCGCGGTCGCGCTGGCGCTGGCCCATGCCGGGGCCTCCGAACAGACGGCGCTCGACGAGGCCCTGGCCGTGCTGGAGGACGTGCTCCGCGAGCAGCCAGACCATCCACAGGCCCTGTGGAACCACGCGCTGGTCCTGCGGAACCTGGACCTGCCCCTGCTCGCGGCGGATGCCTTCGACGCCGTGGCGAAGCTGGGCGAGCCCGGCTGGAGCGCGGAGGCGCGGACCCATGCGGGCCTCTTGCGGGAACAGACGCTGGCCCGGGGCCGCGCCTGGAAGCAGGCCTTCGCGGCGACGCAGGACCTGATGGCGGACTCCAACGCGCCGCTGCCTTTGAAGGAGGCCGCGAACCTTCCGGGCATCGTCCGGCTGGCCTTCTACGACGCGGTCCGCGCGGCTCCCTCGAAGGACGCGGCGCTGCGGCTGCTGCCGTTGGCGGACACCCTGGACCGGGCCTATGGCGGCGGCACGGTGCTGCACGCGACCGTCACCCGCGTGGCCGCGCGGGACTTCCAGAAGCGAGAACCGCTCGCCCGGGACTACGCGCGGTCCGTGCGCGGCAGGACGCCCTTCCCTCCGGCCTTCCTGGAGACACTGCGGCGCTCCGGCGAGGACGACCTGTACGTGGGCGCGCTCGGGTACGAGCTCACGGCGGGACGGCCCGTGGACGTGGCGGTGTTCGCTCGCGCCGCGGACGGACTGGGCGACCCGTGGTTCCACCTCATCGCCGAACGCGAGCGCGCCAACCAGGAGGTGCGCGACGGCCAGTGGTGGAAGGCGGAGGCGCGCGTGCGGGAGGCGCTGCGCACGTGCGCGGCGGAGCGGCTGGACTACCGCTGCGCCGACCTGCACGCGTGGCTCACGGACATGTACCTGGGCGAGCTGCACCGCCCCGCCGAGGCCCACGCACACGCGCTGCGCGGCTGGCAGCTGGCGAAGAAGCAGGGAGAATGGCAGCAGGAGCGGCTGTTCCTCCAGGAGCTGGCGCAGGTGGCGCGCTTCCACCACGTCGCCCCCACCGCGAGCGCGTACTTCAGGGAGTCGCTGGCGCGCGTGCCCGACGACCGCACGCAGCTCAACTACGTGCACCGCAACCTGGCCACCCTGGCGTGGATGGACTTCCGCGTGGACGAGGCCCGCCAGCACCTGGAGCAGTCGATGGAGTCCGGCCTGCCGCTGGGGCTGAATGGCGCGGGCGTGCTCGCGGACCTGGCCCGCTTCGGCCCCATGCCCGGCGCGGCGGACGCGCTGTCCCGTGCCCTCTCCGGACTGAGGCAGGGCCAGGCTCGCCCCGGTGAACGCGCGTTGCTGGACTCCATCCAGGGCGAGTTCGAGCTGGAGCGCGACCCCACCGCTGGACGCGCCCTGCTGCGGAGCGTCCTCACGCAGGCGGAGCAGTGGCCCGGCGACGTGTACGCCCGCCGCGCCCAGGCCCGCGCCTCCGCCGCGCTCATCTCCGACGCCGGACGCACGGGCGCGTTCGTGGAGGCGCTCGCCCTCGCGGGCCGCCAGTTCCAGGTGACCGAGGTGCCGGAGCGCTGCGTGCTCGCGG
Organism: Corallococcus sp. AB030; assembly: GCF_003668965.1. Lineage (NCBI taxonomy): Bacteria > Pseudomonadati > Myxococcota > Myxococcia > Myxococcales > Myxococcaceae > Corallococcus > Corallococcus sp. AB030. Next base: position 9,062 of record NZ_RAWQ01000278.1, on the reverse strand, counting down.
TGTCGGTGCAGCACGAGCGCACGCTCGCGGTGGCGCGTGGCCCTTCGGGCGCGGTGCACGGGGACTTCACCCAGACGCGCACGGCGCCGCTCGGCCAGGACGCCTCCGGGCTGGTACCGCCCGCGTTACAGGAAGCGCTGCGCGGGTGTGAGCAGGTGCAGGTGCTGGCCCCGCCTCCCGTGAATGGCCTGCCCCGGCTGCTCCCGCCGGACATCGCCTGGAGCTACCGGGTAGGCCACGCGACCGTGGGCCCTCTTCCGCCGGTGGACAGCGGCGAGCACCTGGTTGTCTCCAACGTGGACACGCCCGCGGCCCTGGGCCTTCCGCGTCTGCCTCCGATGTCGCATCCCCCTGGGGAAGACGCCCGGCGCGTGATGCTGGAGGGCGCGCGAGCCACGCCATCGCGCGTGCTGGAGGCGATGGCCACCGCCACCGAGGTGGAGATCCACACGCACGGCGTGTTCAGCCCGGAACTGTCGGACGCCTCGCTCCTCATGCTGGCCCCGGAGCAGGATGGCCGGTACGCGCTCACCGCCAACCAGGTGCGCGCTCACGGGCTCTCCAAGGCACCGTTGGTGTTCCTGGCCGCATGCGGCGCCGCGCGCACCGCGCCCTTCCCGCACGAGTCCTTCAGCCTGCCGGTGGCCTTCCTCGACGCCGGGGCGCGCGCGGTGCTGGCCGCCACGGTGGACATCCCGGACACCGCGGGCCGCTTCTTCAACGACGTGCGCGAGCGCATCCACGCGGGCGCCTTGCCCAGCGTGGCCCTGCGCGACGAGCGGCAAGCCTGGCTCCAGGCCTCCCCCGGTGACCGCTGGGTGCACGACGTGCTCCTGTTCGAATGACGATCCGTAAGGTCATTTAAAAGAACCGGACCCAGCACGTTTTCAAGAAGGAGCCGCACGCAAGCCGGAAGCGCCCATCCCGCGGCGGCCCTTCAGGAGGACGGACATGAAGAACTGTCGGAACAGTGCGGGTCAGGCCCCCGGGAAGGACAAGCCCCAGAACGATCTCCCGGACAAGCCGCCCCCGGGACCCGCTGGCGTGGACGCGTCACCCGTGGCGCCGGAGGAACAGCGCGAAGAGTTCCACAGCGACCTGCCGGACAAGCCTCCGCCGGGGCCGGCAGGATTCGATCGCTGACGCTCGCGGGCGTGGCGCGGGCCTATGCTCCCGCGCCATGCCGTCGCATCCGTATGTCGTGAGGGCCGTGCAGTCTCCAGAAGAGCTGGAGCAGGTGCTGGCCCTGCAGCGCCGCAACCTGACTCCCGCGCTGTCTCCAGAGGAGCAGCACGCCCAGGGCTTCGTCACCGTCCAGCATGACCTGGCCACGCTGGAGCGCATGCACGCGCTCGTGCCCAGCATCATCGCCGTGCAGGGCTCCGACGTGGTGGCGTACGCGCTGGTGATGCCCCGCGAGTGCCGCGCGCTGGTCCCCGTCCTGGACCCGATGTTCGCGCTCCTCGAAGGGCTCGAGCACCGGGGCCGGCCGCTGAAGGACCAGCGCTTCTACGTGATGGGGCAGGTGTGCGTGGACAAGGCCCACCGGGGGATGGGCCTCTTCGACGCGCTCTACCACCAGCACCGCGAACAGCTTCGCTCGCGCTTCGACTGCGTCGTGACCGAGGTCTCGGCGCGCAACACCCGCTCCCTGCGCGCGCACGCGCGGGTCGGGTTCGAGACCGTCCACACCTACCGCGACGCCATCGACACCTGGGCCGTGGTGCTCTGGGACTGGGGCGCGGACACGTCGCGCTGAAGCACCGGATCCACGCGCACCGGCGTGGGACGGTTCGCCATCCGCTTGTGGTGCAGGCCGGACAGCTTCAGCGCCAGCTCCGGACCGGTGACACCCTTGGGGATGTAGCCGTCCGCGCCGGACGCGCGCACCAGCTCGCGCAGCCGCGACTCGTCCATGGACGAGTACAGGATGAAGAGCGTGTCCGGACCCGCGAACTGGCGCACCACGCCCAGGATGCGGTCGCCGCTCAGCGCCGGGATGTTCACGTCCAGGAGCACGATGTCCGGCTGCTCGGTCCGCAGCAGGTTGGCCACGCCCAGCGCCGCGCGCGTGGTGACGACTTCGAAGCCGTAGCGGCTGATGGAGCGCTCCACCAGCTCCAGCACGAGTGGGTCATCATCCACCACAAGCGCCTTCAACTTGCCTTCCGCCATCGCGTCTCCGCCTTTCAAGACCTCGGGGGAAAGGTCTGAAGTGCATTACGTCCAGGTATGCTGTGCAATATACGCCATACCTGTATTCAGGCACAATGCCCCTAGGCCTGAAGACCTGGGATGCCCGTACTTTGAGTACGAATTCCAGGTCTCAATGTCGCGCGGAGGTGGGGAAAAAGGGCCCTATGCCGCAGGGGTGACCCTGACCCCGATATGTCACTGTGAGTGAAAACGGGTGAGCGGGAAGGGTGGGAAACCGGACACTCCAGCGCCCGGCCGGCGCCCCGTTTTGTGCATCACGCAAAGCCGTGCGCGGCCAGGCGGGGCGAGGCAGCTTTGGGGGATGGCTTCTGGAACTCCCGCCAACAATGACTTCGCCCTGCTGGTGGCGGTCCTTCCGCCGTCGCTCCAGGAGGCGGTACGGCGGCTGCCTGAAGCGGAGCTGCTGGAAGTGGTGATGGACCTGGGGCGGCCTCCGGAGGCTCGGCTGGTGCACGGTGTGGCGCGGCTGTCCGAAGCGCCCGTGGATCAGGAGGCGCTCCAGGCGGTGCTCGCCCACGTGGGCGAGGTGGGCGGCGACAACCGCGCGGGCATCGAGCGCACGCTCCACCGCGTGTCGGCCATCCGCAACCGCCAGGGCCGCGTGGTGGGGCTCACGCTGCGCGTGGGGCGCGCCATCCAGGGCACCATCGACATGCTGCGCGACCTGGTGGAGTCCGGTCGCAACCTGCTGCTGCTCGGGCGGCCGGGCGTGGGCAAGACGACGAAGCTGCGCGAGGTGGCGCGCGTGCTCGCGGACGCGCTGGGCAAGCGCGTGATGGTGGTGGACACGTCCAACGAGATTGGCGGCGACGGGGACATCCCGCACCCTGGCATCGGCGGTGCCCGGCGCATGCAGGTGAGCCGGCCGGACCGTCAGCACGACGTGATGATCGAGGCGGTGGAGAACCACATGCCCGAGGCCATCGTGGTGGATGAGATTGGCACCGCCGCGGAGGCCGCCGCCGCGCGCACCATCGCGGAGCGCGGCGTGCAGCTGGTGGCCACGGCGCACGGCAACACGCTGGAGAACCTGGTGTTGAACCCCACGCTGTCCGACCTGGTGGGCGGCGTGCAGACCGTCACGCTGAGCGACGACGAGGCGCGGCGCCGGGGCACGCAGAAGACCGTCACGGAGCGCAAGAGCACGCCCACCTTCGACATCGTGGTGGAGATGGTGAACCGCGACGAGGTGCGCGTGCACCGCGACACGGGCGGCGCGGTGGACCGGCTGCTCACGGGCGTGGAGGTGGGCGGCGAGAAGCGGCGGCAGCAGGACGGCGCCGTGCACGTGGAGGCCGCGCCGCAGGTGGTGGAGGCCACGCCTCCGGGAGGACGCGTGCCGAAGGGGACGCCCGCGCTGGGAGCGCCCCGGCCCGGGCCCACGCGCATCGCCGCGCACGCGGTGAGCCGCGAGTTGCTGGAGCGCGTGCTGCGCGACCTGCCGGTGGAGGCCGTGGTGGTGGGCCGTCCGGAGAACGCGGAGGTGGTGCTCACGCTGAGAAGCCGTGCGAATTCGCCTCGGCTGCGCCGCGCGGCCGAGCGCGTGGGAGCGCGGGTGCTGGCCATCAAGCGCAACAGCGCCACGGAGATCCGCCGCGCGCTGCGCACGGAGTTCCACCTGCTGGAGGGCGTGGACCCTGCGGACGTGAACGCCGCGGTCACGGACGCGGAGGAGGCCATCCAGCGCGTGCTCTCGGAGGGCATCAGCCTGCCGCTCGCGCCGCGCCCGTCGCGCCTGCGGAAGTTGCAGCACACCCTGGTGGTGAAGAACCACCTGGAGGCCGTGAGCGTGGGCAGCGAGCCCCTGCGCCACCTGGTCCTCTACCCGCTGGGCACCGTCCTGACAGAAGCGTCCGACACCGCGCCGGAGGACGTGGACGCGCCGGAGCCGGATGATGACCTGGAGGACGACGACTCCTTGGCCGCGGACGAAGAGACCGGGGATGACGAGGACGCGAACCCGGAAGCCTCGCCCGCGGACGAAGGCATCTCCCAGCCCCCTCGGACCTGAGCGCGGCCTCCCCTCCGGCGGCGGACCGCGCGAACTTGTCCGACTGTCGGACAGGTTTTGGACCGGGGCCGGGCCGGAGGCGGACCGCGCGAACTTGTCCGACTGTCGGACAGGTTTGGACCGGGCGGGCCCGGACAGGGCCGCCCCTGGTTGCGCAGCTCACTGCACACGCTGCATGGGGTCAGGGGAGCCCCTTTCCCTGGAGATTCGCGGGGTTGAGGGGGGCATGACCGTTGCTGAAGGCTCGGGGTACGGTCCTCCGCGATGGCGCGGGGGAGCCGCACCGTCTTTCCGGAGACCTTCATGCGCCGCATTGCCTTCGCTGCCCTCGCCGCCCTCGCCACCACCGCCTGTGGGGACAACCTGCCCACCCAGGAGGAGATAGACGACGCGAAGGCCCGCGTGGAGCGGCTGGCGGCCTCCACGCACCAGGTGCGGGGCGCGTTCGAGATGCTGGGCCTGATGCCCGTGTACACGTGCGGCGAGCCCCGGCGCTCCTTCCTCAACCGCGCAGTGGAGGGGCTGAGCGCCTCGGTGACCTGCGCGACCTTCCGGGTGCAGGCCGTGGACGCCGTCACCGACTCCGTCGTCGTGTCCTTCCCGTCCGCCTGTGACGTGCACGGCCTGCGCTTCACCGGACGCGCGGTGCTGGAGTACCGCGGCGGCGAGGACCTGATGGAGATGAAGGCGGACCTGCGCGAGCTGGCCGTGGATGGCCAGACGCTCCAGGCCAAGGTGGGCTACGGCACCTGCGCGGACGAGACGCGCCTGTTCGCGGAAGTCGAGGGCCAGGTGCCCGGCCGCCAGGGCCACAGCTTCTCCATCAACAGCACCGTGGGGAAGCGCGACGGGCTGCCCATCATCGGCGGCACGTCGCTGGTGTTCGACGGGCCGGGCGAGCTGACGGGGCCGAACGGTACGGACCGCATCACGCTCACGTCGCTCGAATATGAAGTGGGCAACTACCTGCCCAAGGAGGGCACCGCCCTGGTGGAGACCGCGGACGGGCACCGCCTGAACTTCGCGTTCCAGCCGGTGCTGTGGCGCGTGGGCAAGGTGGAGGTCACCGTGGACGAGAAGGACCCGGTGACCGTGCCCGTCGTGCGCTGACGCCTACTCCTGGAACGACCGGGTGAGCCGGGCGATGGCGCCCGGTAGACCCCGCACGCGCAGCCGGCTGCCCGTCTCGTCGTAGGCCTGGGACACCACGGTGGTGTGCTCGTACACCTCGCCGATGCGGGCCTGCCGTGCGTAGGGAATCACCAGGTCCGCCTCCACCATGGAGGCCTCGAAGAAGGCGATGACCTCCCGGCGCAGCATGGCCACGTCGTCCGGCCGGTGCGCGGACAGGAAGATGGCTTCGGGGTGCTCGGCCCGGAGCGCTTCCTGGACCGCCGCGTCCAGCCGGTCCACCTTGTTGAACAGCAGCTTGCCCGGCACCACGTCCGCGCCAATCTCCCGGAGCACCGTGCGGGTGACCTCCAGCTGCGCGGCCCACGTGGGGTCGGACGCGTCCACCACGTAGAGCAGCAGCGACGCCTCCAGCGCCTCGTCCAGCGTGGAGCGGAAGGACGCCACCAGGTCGTGCGGCAGCTTCTGGATGAAACCCACCGTGTCGGAGACGAGGATGCGCGGCCGGGTCTCCGGCTGCATCGCGCGCACCGTCGTGTCGAGCGTGGCGAAGAGCTGATCCGCCACCAGCACCGTGCTGCCCGTGAGCGCGCGCATCAACGACGACTTGCCCGCGTTCGTGTAGCCCACCAGCGCCACGCGCAGCTGGTCCCGGCGCGCGTAGCGGCGGTGGTCCTGGTCCTTCTGGATGGCGGCCAGGCCCTCGCGCAGCTCCGCCAGCCGGTCGCGAATCTTGCGGCGGTCCAGCTCCACCGCCGAGTCACCCGAGCCGCGGCCCTGCTGGCGCTCACTGCCTCCGGAGGATTCACGAAGGCGCGGGGCCAGGTAGTTGAGCCGGGCGATCTCCACCTGCATGCGTGCCTCGTGGCTCTTGGCGTGCCGGTGGAAGATGTCCACGATGACGCCCGCGCGGTCCAGCACCTGCACGCCCGTGGCGCGCTCCAGGTTGCGCAGCTGGCCGGGGGACAGCTCGTGGTCCACGACCACCACGGTGGGCCTGGGGCCCGGTTCGACGGCGGTGGCCTCCGCGTCCGCGTCTGATTCCGCGTCCGTGTCCGGGAAGGCGTCGTCGTCCTCGTCGGGCGGCGCGGCTCCGGATCCGTTCGGGTCCGCGTCGCCGGGAGCCACCGGGGCGTCCGGGTCCTCGGGCTCCGCGTCGGCTTCGGCCTCCCACTTCTCCCGCGCCTTCGACGTCTTGCCCTGCGCGCCGGACGGGATGACGCCCGAGCCGCCGGTGAGCTCGGACAGCTCCTTGAGTTTGCCGGAGCCGAGCACCGTGCCGGTGGCCAGCCGCTGCCGGCGCTGGGACACGGTCGCCACCGCGTCGAAGCCCAGCGTGTGCACCAGCCGCTTCAGCTCCGCCAGGTCCGCGGCATGCGCTTCATCCGTCACCCCGGGAAGCTGGACACCGACGAGGACGGCGCGTGGGCGCTCGGGAAGGGTTTTCGCCATGCATGGGCTCGTAACACGCCGGGCCCGGCCGTGCCTCTGCATTGCTCATTCAATTTTCCGCTTATTCTTGAATAACCAGTTTAAAAGCAACTCAATCCCAGACATTGAGACAACCTCGTCACCGCGCTCCCGTCGCGGTCTTCCCCATCCCCCGGAGTGAAATGAAGAATCGATTCCTCATACTCGCCGTGATGACGCTGGTGGGCGGCTCCGCCTTCGCGGAAGCGCCTCCGAACCCGGCGGACCTGCGCCGCGTGACGAAGGCGCGCGAGAGCCTGGTCCCCGCCGTGGAGAAGGCCTTCGGGCCCAAGGCTCGCTTCGTCCAGCTCTTCGGCCAGGGCCGGGAGATGCTGGCGGGCATCGTCGCGGAGATCCCCGTGGAGCCGCTGGGGACGGATGACCTCCCGCTGCTGGCCATCGTCCGGTACGCCGAGGACACCGGCGCGGTCCGCGTGGTGGCCCCGGAGTTCAAGTACCGCGAGGCGCGCATCGTGGGCCAGGAGGTGGCGCTGCTGGACGGCGAGGGCACCCTGCGGCTGCGCGACGCGAACGGCCGCGAGCGGCTGCTCGCCGAGCAGGTGGGCGGCGACCTGTTCCCCACGGCGAAGGGGGACGCGCTGGTGGCCACGCTGAAGACGGGCGCCCCGGGCCCGCATGAGACGGCGGTGGGCATCATCGACATGAAGGGGCGCGTGAAGGTGCTGGCGGACGGCCCGGGCGTGGACGCGACGCCGAGCATCTCCCCGGACGGCAAGACGGTGGTGTTCGTGTCGGGCCGGACGAGCGTGGCGTCGTTCTTCGTCACGACGGTGGAAGGCGCGGAGCCCCGGCAGCTCACCAACGTGGGCCTGGAGAACTGGATGCTGTTCGGCGGCCCGCCGAAGGAGTTCGTGCCCCCGCCCGTCTCCAGCCACCACATGGAGTGGGTGGGCGAGGACGTGCTCCGCTACAACGCGGGCGGCGGCGTGTTCTGGACGCTCAACGTGCGCACCGGCCACGCGGCCGCGGACGTGGGAGGTGCGAAGTGATGCGCCTTCAGCGGCTCATGGTGGTGGCGGCGTTCGCGCTGCTTTCGCTTCCGGCGGTCTCCTCCGCGCAGACGATGTTCCGCTTCCCCGCGTCGCAGCTCGCGGATCAGTGCGGCAACGGCGGCTGCACGGTGAGCGCGTACAAGGACTACGGCGGCCGGGACTACGCCTGCGGTGGCGTGCGCTACAGCGGCCACACGGGCACGGACTACGCGCTGGTGGGCGGGTTCTCGAAGATGGACTACGGCGTCTGGGCGATGAACGCCGCCCGGGGCTACGTCGAAGCGTCGGTGGACGGGTACTACGACCGGTGCAACTACTGGAACCAGTCCAATCCCTATGCCGCGTGCGGCCTCTACACGGCGAACTACATCATCATGCGGCACCCGGACAACACGCAGACCTGGTACTGGCACCTGAAGGCATACACGCAGCAGTTCGCGCGGGGGACCACGCTCGCCTGCGGCAACTGGATTGCGCGCGTGGGCTCGTCCGGCGCTTCCACGGGACCGCACCTGCACTTCGAGTACTACGTGCCGGGCTACGGCACGGATGACCCCTACGCGGGCTCCTGCGGCACGCCCTACACGCGCTGGACCTCGCAGGGCGCGTACCGGGGGCTTCCCGGCATCACCTGCCAGTAGGCCGCGGGGCCTGTCGGGACGGGAGAGGCCAGGGAAGGCCCTCCCGTCCTGAACCGGGCGTCGCGCGGATGAAAAACCGGGAGCGCCGGGGCGAAGTCGTTAGCGTGTCCGGGAACCCGCGGGACTCTCCCCCGTGGCGCCGGAAGGAATTGCCCGTGGTGCTTCGTGGTGATGTCGCCGTCCTGCTGGAGAACGCCCCTGCGAAGCGCCAGGCGCTGGCGGAGGCCGCGTTCGTGTTCTTCGCGGTGCTGGGGCCCTCCTCGGTGGCCCGGCTGGGCCGAGGGGCCGCCGTGGCGGTGGAGCTGGCGCTGCTGGCGTGGGGGCTGATGCTCCTGCGGCCGTGGGAGTCCTCGCGGCGCGGAGCGTGGTGGGGCGTGCTGGGCCTGATGGTGGCGCTGGGCGGCGCGGGCGCGGGCGCGTGGGTGGCGTCGGACGCGGAGATGACGAAGGGCTTCTCGCTGTCCATGGCGCCGCTGGTCATCCGGGCGCTGGGCATGTGCCTGCTGGTGGCGGTGCTGATGTGGCGTGACGGTCAGGGACCCGCGCAGGTGGGGCTGGTGCGCGAGGGCTGGGCGCGGG